>NZ_JBPQTQ010000070.1:0-31245 GCF_051386415.1 Streptomyces sp. URMC 129 | reverse complement strand
CGTGAAGTGGCTCAACGAGCTCGGCATGGTGTGGTCCGCGCCGGACCTCGCGTGGGAGGAGAACCTGGCCAACCTCCACCTCCACGGTATCCAACTGCCCAACGCCAACCTCACCGGCGCCCGGCTCGACCGTGCGAACCTCGTCTACGCCCAGCTCGACCGTGCGAACCTCACCGGCACCGGGCTTGACGGCGCGAACCTCCACAGCACCTCGCTTCACGGCGCGAACCTCACCCACGCCGTACTCCACAGGGCGGACCTCTCCGGCGCCCGGCTCGACAAGGCGTGCCTCATCGGTGCCATGCTCGTCGGGGCGGACCTCGACGACGCCCAGCTCAACAGGGCCGACCTCACCGATGCCCTACTCGGTGGGGCCAACCTCACCTACGCCTGGCTCGACGGGGCGAACCTCCGGGACGTGCGGGAACTCGAGACCGAGCAGGTGCTCCGCGCCCGCCCGACGGCTGCAACGAAATTGCCGCCCGGCATCGTCAGCGACCCCCAAGTCCTCGCACACCGCCAACCCAGCGCCCAGCCCCTGTGAAACCAGGGGCGCCGGACCACAGAAGACGACTACACCCACGCGATACGCCCCGGCAACGGAGCGAGAACAGCACCAACCACGCACCGGACCAGGTGCCCTGACCAGCGCGAACTCACTTCGCCCGGACACGCAGACAGATAGAAATCCTGCGCCGATCACTACATTCCGAGACGATCAGTAAACCCGCAGTTCAGGGCCGGTCCAGCATCCACAGCCCCGCGAAGAACCCCAGATCACAGTCACGCCCCACCACAGCAACGAATTCTGAGACAATCGCCAGATCTCCAGGTCAGCGCTTCGCTCATTCAGTGATCGTTAACGGATTCGTCAGACATGTACGCCTCCGGCAACTGGCGCCCTCTGGTGTCGGTTCTTGCTGCTTTGCGGGCGCATGATGCGCGGATGGTGGAAATGCTTGCTATTCCGCAAGAGCTGTCGCACCCTGTCGAGCCGTCCGAGGGGATCGGCGACGAGCCCGCGGATGGTGAGGAGGAGCAGCGGCTGCTGCTCCGCTTCTCCACCAAGCGGGACCCGGCCACCATCCGGCGGTTCGTGAACATGCAGGTGATCAACCCGCTGCGGGAGTCCTGGGCCCGCGGCTACGCCGCCGCCGTCCGCTACCGCCAGCAGCACGGGAACCTGCGGGTGCCGCTGGACTACCGGGAGCCGGAGACGAACGCCCCCCTGGGCCGCTGGATTTCGGACCAACGCAGCGAGTACGCCGCCGGCCGCCTGGACGCCGACGACATGGGCCGCAAGCGCGTGAAGTGGCTCAACGAGCTCGGCATGGTGTGGTCCGCGCCGGACCTCGCGTGGGAGGAGAACCTGGCCGCCGCCCGGGCCTACTACGCCGAACACGGCACGCTGTGCGCCCCGCAGACAGCCGCGATGGAGGGCAAGGCGGTCGGGCAGTGGCTGACCAACCTCCGCCGCCCCGGCGGGCTGGGGAAGGACGCTGAGCGGGCGGCCCGGCGCGCGCAGCAGCTCGCCGCGATCGACCCGGACTGGAACCCCCGCCAGCGGGGCTGGTCGGTGGACTGGCAGCGCCTGTTCACCAAGCTCCAGACCTGCGTGGACGGCGGCGGCGACGTCGCCCACATCCACCCCGGCATCGTCCTTGGCGGTGAGGACGTCGGCAGGTGGCTCCAGCGGCAGCGCGAGACGTGGGGCGAGCTCAACGACGAACAGCGCCACCGCCTGGAGGCCCTCGGCGTCACCCCGCCCGAGGACGGGGCGGCGGGGGCGGGCCCGGCCGGGACGAACGCCGCGCCGGCCCCGGGCGGGGCACGGGAGGCGGCGTTCCAGCGCGGCCTGGCCGCCGCACGGCAGTACCGCGAGCGGGAAGGCACCCTCGAGGGCGTTCCCCGTCGGCACGTCGAGACCGTCATCGACGGCCAGGGCGTCACCGAGGTCAAGCTCGGGATCTGGCTGACCAACCAGAAGGCGCGGCGCGGCTCGCTCACGCCGGAACGGGCGGAAGCGCTGAACGAGCTCGGTATCCGATGGGAGTAGACCACGGGGAAGCCGGGCCCCTCAGGCGGCTGTTGGCGGCCGCCTTACGGGGGCCCTGGCGCCGGGCTGGCGGCCCCGAGCGCCCCCTGGGTACCGGGGGGCTGCGACAGTGCGGGATGACGCCGGGCCCGGCTACAGCGGCCCCGTGCATCGGACGTGCTTCCGGATCAACTCCCGGAGAACGACACAGGCCCGACGCCGGCCCTGGTGCGCGCAGAGCTTCGCCCATCCTCGCGGGGTCTGGTGCGGATACTGGGGCGGTGACCCGCGACCTTCCCGGCGAACTCCCCGAATGTTGTTCGAATTTACTCGAACGGTAGCGCTTGAATTCGAGCGCTACCGTTTGATTCTTGTTCGAGATACACTGCGGGCCGCCGGCCTCGACGCCCAGGAGCGCGGCGAGACCGGCGGTAGCAGTCGGCATGAGAATGACATGGCCTTTCGTCACTCATGTCAGCACCAAGTGAACACCATCCGTCAGTGTCAACCACCAGGTCGCAGTACCTGCGCCACTGACACTCAAATGACGATGCCCAACTGACACTCTCCTGCAGCCTGTCACTCGTCTAGTAGTCCTAGCGCAGGCTCCGAGCGATCCAACGACCGCCCGGTTTGACCGCCCGAGTCCTACGTGGACGGCAGCGGCCAGGGAAACGAGTCGGTCGTGTCCTCGGCGACGGAGCTGAACTCGAGCAGCAGGCTGTCGGCCTTGGCGACCACCTCGTGGTACACGTTCCGGGGGATGGTCAGCTTGTGCGGCGCCCGCGGGGTGGAGGTGATCACCGTCACCATCGGCTCCGGCCGGTCGGGGTGCCGTGAGGTGATCGACAGCGAGCCCTCGATCAGGACGACGGTCTCGGGATCCTTCGATCGGTACAGGCCGCGGTGGAGGTTGTTGCCCAGCGCACCCGGGCCGGCGGGCCGCCGCACCAGCATGTAGGTCTCGGTGCGCTTGGTCCTGAACTCGCTGATAAGGCCTCCGGCGTCGTCCGTGCTGGCGAGCCTCCGGTAGGAAAGCTCCCGCAGCTCGGGTTCGATGTCGGCGTCGGCGACGAGCCGGTAGCCCTCCGTCGTGGCGGCCGGAGGAACGGGGCCGCCGACCAGGTTGGCGCCGACGTCCAGATGCCGGAGGAACAGGTCCGGTTCGCTGTCGGCCGGGATCACGACGTTCGAGGACGGGTGCGCCACCCGGAGCAGAGCGATCTGGAGGAGGAACGGATCACGCAATCCGTCGGCGGCCCCTCCCTGAAGCCCATCCGGGTCACGGCGCACGGCGATGGTGTGCGGGTGCAGGCCCAGCTCCTCCATGAGGTGGTTGCTCTGCAGCAACACGAACGCCAGCTGGCGCCGGGCGTCGGCGCCGATGGTGGCGGTCAGGCCGAGGCGGGTGAACCCGGCCGCGAACGCTGCGTTCTGGGCGTCGAGCAGCGACTGTAGCGCGGCTGGCTCGGTCGGTCCGCTCCGGTCGCCGCAGACGCAGACGTCGGCGCCGGCCCGACGGAGGGAGCGCAGCGTCTCCAGGTCGTGCTGTTCCGGGACGGCGGCGAGGATCGTGCTCCCCTCCAGTTCCTGCCGCAGCTGGGCCAGCAAGGCCACCTGGCGAGCCGTGCCGCCATCGCCGAGCACCTCGAGGTAGGCGATGGGCTGGCCCGCAGGCGCGTCGAGCCGAGGGGCCGGACCGACCGACGCCACCGTGTCGGACCGACCGACCGCGTTGGCGAAGCCCGCGCGGCGGGCGCAGCGGGCGGCATCGAGGACGTCGTCCCAGATCTCGGGGTCGCCGAGCGCGTCGTCGTACACCGCGACCAGCTCGTCGGGTGACCAGAGGCAGCGTCGCTCGCGCTGGGCCAGCATCTCGCCGGTGGCCGTTCTCATGAGGACTCCTAACTGAAGGTCGATGAACTGCGCTGGGGGGATGGCCCAGCTATTCCTTCGGTGACCGGCGGAAAGCGGGCGACGCCAGGCCCATCGCGACGGCGGCCGTGCCCGCCACCAGCCAAATCCGGTAGGGGTCGAGCGGCCAATCGGCCCGATCGATGCTGGCTGACACGAGCAGGCCCCCGATGAACAGCCCGACCTGCAGCGACGTCGATGCCACGACGTCGAGCAACGTCAAGGCCCGGACCGACGTGGCCTCGTCGATGTCCCCATGAGCCCGCTCGAGCATGGCCAGCAGGATCGTGAGATTCGCCGCCGACGCCACGGCCAGGGCCACGACGGTGACCACCTGCTCGGCGGTCCCTTCGACCGGCGCACGCACGACGGCGAGGGCGACGGTGGCAGCCAGCAGCACCAGGCCGGCCTGCCAGCCGTAGCGGCCGAGGTTCGTGTCGCTCGATCGCCAGGAGGCGGCGGCGAGGAGGGATCCGCCCAGCTGCACCGCCCCCAGCACCCCGAGGTTGGCGCCCGGCCACAGGACCTTGTCGGCGTAGACGAGGAAGAGCGGCCAGGCGGTGGCCAGCCCAGCGACGCCGAGGATCAGGTAGATCCGCCGCATGGTGGGCGAGAGCTTGGGCCGGTCCTCAAGGAACGACGCGCCGAGGTCGCGCTCCACCGGCCGGTCCGGGGCCGGGATGCCGCGGGCGGCGACGGCCAGCAGCAGGGCGACGGCGCCGACGACGGCGAACATCGCCGTCCGCAGCACTGGGCCAGCCGAGCCGAACAGCACGACCGCGCTGGCCACGATCAGGCCGCCGGCGGCCCGGCCCCAGGAGTTCACCCGCTGGCGTCCCTGGCTGGCGAGGCCGTAGTTCAGGAGCGGCTGCCACGAGGGGGCGTAGAGCACCGACAGGTTGATCTCCGCCGCAACCGTGACGCCGAGGGCGATGAGGGCGAACCCCCCGCCGACCACGTCCAGGCCCACAAGCAACGCCAGGACCGCGCATTCGAGGGCGGCGATGAGGAGGAAGAGCCGGAGATTGCGACCGGCCCGCCACAACGGCAGGCGAGCGGCGAGGACCTGGACGGGCACGGAGAGCACGCCGAGGGCGAACGCCAGACCGATGATCCCGGGATCGAGGCTGAGGTCCTCGACGGCGGCGATCTGGAAGATGGCGCCGCCGTCGAGGCCGAGCGCGGAGCCGAGAGTCGGCATCGTCAGGGCGACGGCGAAGAACCGCCAGAGCCGCCCGCGGTGGGGGACGTCGTCGCTGCCTTCGGGCGAGCTCTCGAGCCCGGTGGGATCGTTCAGCGGTCTCCCTCCACGTCGGCGCCGCCGACCGCCGTCCCACCTACGATGAGCGGGTTGAAGAACGCGGCCGGCGCATATCGCTGATGTGACGACGAATCCTCCGGTCTCCTCCGGACATCTACCCGGCATCGCCAGCCGACGGTTGCAGATGCAGGACTCCGCCGCCGTTGCCGAGGTCGCTCGGGAATCGGGTGGCTGGGACCGGAACAGCTCGTACTTCTATGCGCTGTTGGGCACGAACTTCGCCTACACCGGAGCGGTCGCGGTTGCGGACCACCGGGTCGTCGGGCTCGTGGTGGGCTACCGGGTGCCGAGCTCGCCGGACACGCAGTTCGTGTGGCAGGTCGCAACGGCGGCGGCGTTTCGTGGTCGCGGTGTGGCAACGCATTCCTTGGCTGTTGGGTCGGGACAGACAGGCCCCAGTTCGCTTCCTCGAAGCGACGGTGACCCCATCGAACGGTAGGCCGGAGAAGTTGTCCCGTCCGTTGGCTTGACGATTGCCCGCAAAATCCGCCGTGCATTCTACCCCTTCCCCCGCCGGAACTGTTCCTGGAGGGCGGGCACGAGGCGGAGGATCTGCTTCGCATCGTGCGGTTCCTCCCTCCGTCGCGCTAGTCGACGGCGTTGCGGCGGCCGTCGAAGCTGAGGTCGACGGTCACCCCCGGCGGGCAAAGCTTCTGGATGGCGGCGGGGTCGGCACCCGGGTTGTGGAAGTTCATCTGGGTGGTGTCCGACTTGACGTGGCCGATCGACACGAGCTGCTGGGTGGGATGCGACCGAGCGCCGGTCCACACGTAGCCGTTGCACATATCGGTGATCTCCGACACCTGGCCGTAGACGAAGCCGGGGTCCAGCCGGGTGTTGGCCACCAGGTGGGCGTCGGGGAAAGCCAGCCGCAGGTGGGCGCAGATCTCGAGGTACAGGTCGAGTGAGATGGTGAGCGGCGGGTCGATGTCGAACCCCTGGGGCGCCGAGGTTCCCTCCGGGAGGGTGATCGTCTGCTGGACCGGGGTGGCCACGAAGTCGAAGCCGCCGACCTCCTTCGACCACGCCACAAACTGGTCGAACTCCGCCTTCCAATCAGGCGCCAGGCCCCACAGCAGAGCGTTGCCGACGGCCATGCCGGCATCCCGGATCCGCTGCGGTGCCTCCAGGCGCTGTGCCTGATCCGCCTTCAGCCCGGAGCGGTGCTTCTGGGCGTAGATGTCGGGCGACATGACCTCCATGAAGGTCCAGACGGCGTCGGCACCGGCGTCCTTGAGGCGGTGGTAGCCGTCCTGGTGCAGCGTGTCGCAATTGACGATCAGGTAGCTCTCCGGGTGGGCGGCCCGGGCTCGTTCCACCCAGCGGACGACCCGCCTGGTGAGCCAGTCCTGGTCCTCGGCCACCGTGCCAAACACGAGTTCGTGGACCTGGTAGCCGGCGTCGGCCAGCTCGTGGATGAGCCAGTCGAACGTGTCGGGCCGCATCGCTCCCCGCACGCCATGGGCGCCTTCCTGGGCGAGGAGCGTGCTCAGCCCGCAGTATGTGCAACCCGACGTGCAGTAGTCGATTGGGTAGATCACGGAGTGGAGGCAGAGCGCGTCGCCGAAGTTCTTAGTTCGGATGTGACGCGCCTGCTCGATGGTGCCTAATGTCATGCTTCCTCCCTCTTGGGTCGGTGGCCGTCCGGGCCGAAGAGGCCCTCGACCTTCGCTCTCATCCGGGTCGCCGCTTCGGCACTCTCGGCGACGGCGCAGTAGCGAACGGTGCTGTCCTCGGGGTTGAACCCCTTGACGAGGACCACGCCGGTGCGGGTCCCCCGGTCGTAGTGCAGGCCGGCCTCGTCGAGGCGAGCGACCGCGGTCGGGAACGACGGCACCCGCCACCCGACGAACTCGCCCAGCACCCGGCATCGGTTGAAGTCCGGGCCGATCAGGCGCCGACCGATGTTGCGGTAGATGTGCGTGGACGCCGTGATCCGCCCGTTCCACTCGGTGAGCAGGACCTCGCCGTCCTCCAGCAGGATCGCATCGGCGCTCACCACGCCGCGGTAGCCCATCGCCCGCAGCCCCTCCGCCAGCGTGTGGCCGGCGGCCACCAGGCGGTCGAGGGCATCGGGCGGCAGATCGGGTGCGGGGATGAACTCGGCGAAGGCGATCGGGGCGTGGACGATCTCGCCGTGCTCCTCGAAGCTGGCCGCTTCGTCGGCGATCTCGAACTCGGCGAAAATCGCCCGCGCCCCGTGGTAGTAGCGCTCGACGACGACGGGGAACCGGTTGCCGTTGGTGAGCCAGCCCCAGCGTTCGTCGAGGTAGTCGTCGATGTGGTCGGTGCTCGGCAGGTGCACGGCCTGCTGAGCACCGACGGGGTGGGGGATCGCCTCGAGAGCCACGACTTCGCTGCCCATGCCGCCGCCGCCGAAGTCGCGCTTGAGGATGACGGGGTGGCCCTGCTCCAGCAGCTCCACGACGAGCGCCCTGGCGTCCGCTCTGCCGCGGGCCGCACCACCGGGGGGCAGCGGGGCGCCGACGCCGGCCGCGACCGCCCGGAAGCAGGCCTTGCCGTTGGCCAGGAGGGCACCGCCCTGGCTGAAGAACCGGTGGCCGGGGAGCGCCTCGGGGCACCCCAGCTCGGTGGCCAGGGCGGCGGTGGCGGCGTCGGGCATGAGGGCCACGATGCGGTCGACGGTCCGACCGGCCAGCGCATCGCGCAGCTCGGCCAGGCCCGCCGCACTGGTGAGCCGGTCCCGGGTCAGGAAGTAGGGACTCGACCCGGCGACCGGAGGAACGACGATCCGGAGGTTCTCCCGGTCGACCCCCATCATGGTGGTGAGGTACGTGAGGTACTCGAGGTCCGGGGCCTGAGGAAGGACGACGACGTCGCCCGACTCGGCGAACCACATGATCGCCTGCGAGCCGGCCGCCACGCCTCGGGCCATGCTGTCGGAGATCGGGGCCACGTCGCCGCCGAAGTCCTGGGTGTAAAGATCACCGAGCAGCAGCCTAGGCACGCACTGCGCTCCTTTCGCCTCGGCCGCCGAACCACTCCCATGGGAGGATCGGCCGTTCATCGGAGAAGAAGTGGAGGTCCCGGATGAGGCCCTCGAGTGAATCGCCCCGCTTGCCCAGGCGGGCGCGGACCAGATTGTCGTTGCGGCGCCGGGTGGCCTCGCCGAACGGGAGCATGCCGATGTCGGCGAACCGGATGGCACCTTCCTGATCGCGACAGGGCGTCACCAGCGACCGGGCGAAGCGGCTGGCCGAGAAGGGGACGTCGATGCGGCCGTCGGCGAAGGCGTCTGCGACGGCGGCGACGAGGTCGCGCTGTTCGAGGATCGGATCGACCAGCTCGCCGACCTCCCGTTCGATGGCATCCAGCTCGTCGGCTACCGCGTCCTCATCGATCACCAGGCGGACCAGCGGCTGCTCGAGGACAGCCCGGGTGGCCGTGATGCCATCGGCGTTCTCCGCCAAGGTGGGGATGCCCCTGGCCTCGGCGGGGGACTTGGTGACGACCTTGTCGACGCCACCGAGGCCGGCGAGGAGTGCGCCGTAGGTGATGAGGTCGATCGCCCGCGACGGGTTGGTGGGGAAGATGCCCATGAACTGGTGCAGCACGGTGTGGACGCGGACGCCGGTGAACGCCGAGAGGTAGCGGGCTGCGAGCCGGGGGATGGCCCGCAGCGCCGCCAAGTCCTGCCAGAGGTGGCCCCCTTGCGGGTAGGCGATCGAAATGCAACAGACGCCCTCGGCGGCCGCCAGCACCGCTTCGAGCAGGGTCACGGCCAGGCAGATCGACGGCGGCATGAGCACCGCCGTCAGCGTTCCGAACAGCTCGCGGTCGACGATCAGCCCGGCCGCGGTGGCGTCGCCAGCGATGCGATCGACCTCCTGCCAGGCCCGGAGGGACTGGGTGATCGGGACGTCCCTGGCGTAGGGGACGTTGTAGGAGATCCCGCCACCTTCGAAGGACGTGATTCCCGACGCCAGGGCGGTGCGGAACAGCAGGCGGGCGTCCGGTGAGCCGTGGCGCACTTGCAGCGGCGCTCGCACCAGCTCGTTGAGCTCGCGCCCGCGCCGCCAACCGTGGGTGACGAGGGGGTAGCCGTTGAGCGTGCCCGCGTCCGCCTCAAGCGCCCGGCGAGCGCTGCCGAACTGGAGCAGGCGGGTGTAGGAGTCGATGGTGATGGTGGCGACGTCGGGTTGCGCTCGGCGCTCCAATCCCAGCAACAGGGACCGCATGGCATCGTGGTCCCCCACGCCGGACCGCGGCTGGACGAGGGTCCGACCGTCTCGGGCGGCACCGGAGAGGAGGTCAGCCACCGTCGGCTTGCCCAACGACGTCGCGTAGGCGATCGATTCAGCTAGCGGGGGGAACGGGTTCACCACTTACGCCTCCGCCCAGCCGGCGCCGAGGAGCAGCCCGCTGTGGGCCGAGCGCCGCTTCGATGTCACCCGCGGCGCGGTTCCGGTCGCGTCGCCGTGTATGTGGGTGTGGAGATCGTGTACGGCACGATCGAGCGAGTCGACGCCGACGACAGTGTGCTCGGTCCGTCCGTCGGGCTGGACGACCGACACCAGCCTCAAACCGGGGACGGCTCGGGCGTTGATACCGGCACGGTCAAGCGCGGCGGCGACGTTGCCCTGTTGGCCAGCGAAGCAGACGATCATCTCGTCGCCGTACACGGCGGTGATGCCGACGGCGCCGGAGGCCCTGACCCGCTCGATGACGTCGTCGGCCCAAGCCCCCAGGAACCGGAATGCCTGGGTCCTGCGGTCGCCGACGACGGCGGCCATGCCTTGACCGGCGCCGATCACCGAGCCGGTGACGGCGCCGTCGGGGGTGAGCGACGCGCACACGATGTCGACGGCGTGGGCCTTGGCGAGGCGCACGGCACCGGCGTGCAGGACCTTGGCGCCGCTCGACGACATGGCCGCGCACTGGGCGTACGACAGCTCGGGCATGAGGTGGGCGCCGGGGACGACGTGGGGGTCGGCGGTGTAGACGCCGTCGACGTCAGAGTAGATGTGGCAGCGGTCGGCGCCGACGGCGGCAGCCACCGCGACGGCGGTGAGATCCGAGCTGTTGCGTCCGAGCATGACGATGCGCCCGTCGCTGTCGAGCGCCTGACCGCCAGCGACGACGACGACGGTGTTATCAGCGAGCGCGTCGAACAGGCGGCGGGGATCGACGGCGATCACCGGACCGGATGCGGTGCGTTCCACCCCGATGTGCGGCGCCCACAGGTCGGTGGCCCCGACGCCCTCGGCGTGGAGCGCAGCACGGAGCAGCCCGGCGCTGACGATCTCGGCGGTGGCGAGCACTTGGTCCTGCACGTGCGGCTCGAGGTCGGGGTCGACATCGCGCGCTGCTTCCAGGAGCCGGCCCGTCGATCCGGACATGCCACTGACGACCGCCACGACCGGTCGCCCCTCGTCGTGGGCAAGGCCGGACAGGTGGCGGGCCACCCGCCGGTAGTCCTGCAGCTCGATGAACGACGAGCCGCCGAATTTGACCACGACGGGTGCCTGCTGGCCGGCCATCAGCCCATCACCGTCCCGGCTACCTCGACGACGGCCGCGCCGAAAATCGCCAGCGCCTCGCGTGCCTCGTCGAAGGTCAGGTTGAGCGGCGGAAGGAAGCGGGCGACGCTGCCGTCGCGTCCCGCCGGCTCGAACAGGAGCCCCCGCTGCAGGGCGGCGACGCGCACCCGGTCGGCGACCTCCGAGGCCGATGCGTCCCCGACCGACCGCAGCTCGACGCCAAGCATCAGCCCGAGGCCCCGCACCTCGGCGAGCAGCAGGGGGTGGCGGGCCTGCAGCGCCTCGAGGCCGACACGAAGGAGCGAGCCGACCCGGCCGACGTGGTCGAGGATGCCGTCGCGCTCGATCACCTCCATCAGGGCGGCACCAGCGGCGAACGCCACCTGGTGGCCACGGAACGTCCCGGTGTGGGCGCCCGGCGCCCAGCCGTCGAGGCGGGCGTCGTAGAGGATCACAGCCGCCGGGTGGCCCCCGCCGATCGCCTTCGAGGCGACCACCACGTCGGGCACGATGCCGTACTGCTCGAACGCGAACCAGGTGCCAGTGCGCCCGCCGCCGCTCTGCACCTCGTCGACAATCAACGGGATGCCCAACCGGCTGGTGGTCTCGCGCAGCTCCCGCACGAACTCGGGACGGGCAGGGATCACGCCACCTTCGCCCTGGACGAGCTCGAGGATCACGGCGGCCGGGCGGCGCACGCCACCGTTCGGGTCGGTCAAGACCTTGGTGAGGTACTGGCCACAGTTCGTGCTGCACGTCGTAGGCTCGAGGCCGAGCGGGCACCGTAAGCAGTACGAGAAGGGGAAGAAGGAGACGCCGGGGATCAGGTTGTGCAGGTGCTCCTTCGGAGCGCGCAGCCCGCTCAGCGCAATGGTGCTCTGGGTGCTGCCATGGAACGCGCCCTGGAAGGCGATGACCTCGTCGCGCCCCGTGGCCGTCTTGCAGAGCTTGACGGCCCCGTCCACCGCATCGGCCCCGGTCGGCGAGCAGAACTGGATCTTGGTGCTGCTCTGCATCGCCGTGGGCAGGAAACCGAGCAGCCGCCGGGTGAACTCGTGCTTGGCCGGGGTGGGGAAGTCGAGGGCGTGCGACTCCACCTCGAGCTGAGCCCGAGCCGCCGCGACCAGCTCGGGGTGGTTGTGCCCTAGGGCCAGCACGCCAGCACCGGACAGGAAGTCCAGGAAGCGGTTGCCGTCGGCGTCCTCGAGGTAGGCGCCGTCGCCTCGCTCGATGGCGATCGGGGTGCTGCGGGGGTAGGTGCGGGCCGACGACTCGACGGCCGCCTGGTCGTCGAGCAGGACGCGCGACCGGGGGCCAGGCAGCTCGGTCTTCACCGAAGCGCCGGATGTTCGTTGCACAATCGTCACCGCGACGCTCCCTCGAGTTGTCGGTGTGACCGGGCCGCGGCCAGGCAGGCGAGCAGTGGGGGCAGGGCCGACACGTCGCGCAGGACGTGATCGACGCCGAGGTCGCGGAGCGCAGCACTGGCATCCTCGTCGTCGGCTTCGGATCCGACGGACAGGTTCCCGCCGACCACCACGGGGCAGGGCACGCGTCCGGCGTCCTTGGCCACCCGCAGGGGTGTGAGGTCCTCCACCGCGTGGCCGTTCACCGAACCTATGACAAGGGCCACCGCATCGGGATGGGCAGCGAGGCACTCGACGAACTCGGCGACCGGCGTGCAGGCGCCCAGGTTCACGACGTCGAAGCCGAGGTCGCGGAGCTGGAACGCAATGAGCCGGTTGGCGACCACGTGCGCATCGCTGGCGGCTACGCCGAGGATGACGACCGGGGGCTCGGGATCGGTCACTGGTGGACCCTCCTTTCTGAGGGACCTGAGAGGGTTCCCGTCATCGGGCGTAGAGGTTGTCGGCTTCGAGTGCGCGGATGGCGCGGTGGTCGCGGTCGAGGTCGGCGGCGTTGTCGCCAATAAGGGCGACCAGCCCGGGTGAGGTGATGGTGTCGACGGTCTGGGGGACGGTGTCCGGGGAAATGGCGAACGTCGAGAGCGCCGCGAACGTCGGCAGGGCGGCGAACTCGTCCCGCCACGCGCCCGCGCCACGGGCGCAGGCCAGCTGGTTGGACAGCCAGACGTAACGCATGCGCTCCGAGTGCACGACCTCCGTCTCGTCGTAGCGGTCAAACCCGGCTGGATCGCACAGCGCTGTGCAGAGCAGGTGGACGTGGGACACGCCGGTGCACCGGTACGTCAGATTCGGCATCGAGCTACCCATCAAGCGGGCGCCGGTCTCGATCAGCACCGGACCGCGGTCGGTGACCATCAGCTCGGTGTGGGCCGCGCCATTCCGAATGCCGAGGGCGGTGAGCGCGTCCTTCACGTAGTGGACGACGGTCGCGAGGGCGTCGTCGACCGGCACGGCGTCCTGGTAGTCGTAGAACGGCAGGCCGGTGGCTTCGACCCGCTTGTTCGAGACCCAGACATCGGAGATCTTGTGGACGCCGTCGACGGACACCGTGTTGACGATGTGCTCGACGCCGTCGAGACGTTCCTGGACGAGCACCGAGGCGTTCTTCTGCCCGTAGATATTGGGGCGGGAGAGGATGGCGATCGAGGCCTCGATGACATCGTCGGCGGTCCGGCAGATGCGCACCCCGTCGGTGCCGGCGCTGGCCGTCGGCTTAACCACGACCGGGCGGCCGCCCTGGGCGTCGAACCACGCGACGGAGTCGGTGCTGTCGTCGACCAGCGCGCTGCGGGGCGCGTCCAGCCCCTTGGCTTGCAGGGCAGCGGCCATGATGTACTTGTCCCGCCACGCCCTGGCCATGGGTAACTCGTTGCTGGGCAGGCCGAGGCGGTGGTTCAACTCGTAGGCCAGGATGACCCCGCGCTCCAGACCCGGCACCACCCGCGCTACGCCGATGGCGCGGAGTTCGTCGACTAAGTGCTCGATGTCGCCCTGGTGGCCCAGGTCGGCCAGGTAGGCGTCGGGTTCGAACGATCGGGCCAGGAACTCGGGCGTGTCGCTCTGGCTCCGGACGTGGACGCACTGCACTCCCCGCTCGCGCAAGGCCGCAAGGAGGAACGTGGTGGTGCTGTAGCCATCGACGATGGCTACACGAGGTGGATTCATCACGATAAATAGTCCTCCATCCCTCCGTCGCGAACGGTGTCCAGGGTGAAGCAGTGGAGGCCGCCGCCGAACAACCGCCTATGGCGATGACGTACGGGCACGACATCGAAGCCGTGCCGTTCCAGCGCACGGCTCAGCTCCGGGCAGGAGTCGTTGACCATAACGGTGCGCTCGTCGATCGACAGCACGTTAAGGTCGATGTACGGGCTGGTGAGGACGACATCGTCGTCGTCGTACTGGGGGAAATTCTGCGCGTTCGGCTCCGGCGCCTCGATGACGTCCCACTTCCGGAGGGCGGGGGGCAGGTAGTCGAGGACCCGCCGGGAGCGGATCAACAGCGTGCCCGGTCGCAGGGGGAGCACCGCGCTGTCGATGTGGCTGTCGGTCAGCCGGTGCATCCGGTGGATCGTGAGGCGGCCCTCCAGGTGGCGCTCCAACCATTCGCACGCTAGGAGGTGGTTCGCCGTCGAGATGTTGACCAGGAGGTCTCGACCGAACCGCAGGCACTGCGCGGCGTCGAAGAGCATCTCGATGCCGACGTCGTAGGGGGAGTCGTTGATGGTGGGCACGATCTCCATCCCGCCGACCTCCTCTGCGTAGGAAAGGTCGAAGGAGCGGTCGGTCATCCACGGCCGGGGCATGACCGTCCACCGGGCGCCGTGCTCGAAGTACTCCATGAAGAGCGGCTTCAGGAACTGCGTCTCGAAGTAGCGCGAGCGCATCATCGGTGGCGTCTCGATGATCTCGTCGCCCAGGATCAACGTGTTGTCCCGAACGTTCAGGGGTGGCAGGGCAGCGGCCGACCATGCAGGCGTGGTGAACTGCGTCGCTCCCTCGTGGATGTCCATCGGCCGGCGAACGCGCACGCCGAGGGACTCAAGCGCCTTGACCATCCCTTCGACGTCCTCGTACAGCTCGTCCACGTAGCGCTGCTTGATGGCCACCGTCGTCGACGCCTTCTGCACCGGCGTCGACTCGCCATCGGCGGCGAGCCGTGGGTAGTAGCCACGGTGCGTCTTCGGGTTGTCATGGACGAGGTTGTCGTAGAAGAAGAGGTCGAAGGAGAGGTCACGGGCCTGCTCTCGGTAGCCCGAGGCCGACCCCAGGATGATCTCCCGTAGCGGCGACCACTCATCGTAACTGTGCAGCCTCACATCGTTCCCCAGAACGTACGCTTAGGTGCCTTCACAATGACAAAGAAAGCCCCGGCCGCCGACAGTCCCCCCAGCTGGAGCCGCCGGGAACGTTACCAGTACGTCGTGTGCTTCGGCTACGGGAAATTTCGGGTGCGTGAGCAAACAAGCGTTGCTACTCTCGACGATATGGTCCTTGGTCCTGTCCGGCGGCCGCTTCTGACACTCGCCACGCTCACGCCGGACGAGTTGGCTGCCGTTGTGACGGCCGCCCACTACTACGGCACCGATCCCCAACGGTGGACAGACCGGCTGGTCGGAGCGAGGGTGGCGCTCATCTTCACGGCGCCGTCCACCCGCACCCGTTCGTCGTTCTGGAGCGCAGCGGTCCGGCTCGGGTGCCACACCCTGTACTTCGGCGCGTCCGATCTGCAGGTCGCCACGGGCGAGACGTGGGCAGACACCGGGATGGTGCTGGCGCACCACCTTGATGCCGCCGTAGTGCGGACGAACGGCCCGCAGATCGAGCTCGAAGCGCTGGCAAGCGAGCTGCCCGCTACCATCAACGCGGTGACCCACGAGGAGCACCCGACCCAGGCGATCGCCGATGCCTGCGCGCTCCTGGATCACTTCGGTCGGACGACGGCGCTGCATCTCGCCTACCTGGGCGAGGCCAACAACACCGCCCGCTCGTTGGCCCACCTGGTGGTCGGGACGCCGGAGATGCGCCTCGACATCTACTGCCCAGAGGGCTACGGCTTCCCACCGGAGGAGCTGGAGGCGCTGAATGGGCGGCGGCCCGACGGCGACCCGATACGGCAGTGCCACGAGCTACCCCGGCGGCCCGATCCGGTGGACGCGGTCTACACGACGCGGTGGCAGTCGATGGGGGTGCCCCACGACGACCCCGGCTGGGAGGAGCGCTTCGCCCCGTTCCGCATCACCCGGGCGACGATGGCGAGCTTCTCGGGGGACACCGACGCAGTGTTCCTCCACGACCTCCCCGCCGTGCGCGGCCAGGAGGTCGAGTCCGACGTGCTCGATGGGCCGCTGTCCCTCGTCCGTCGGCAGGCGCAGCACAAGGCGTCGGCCGCAGCCGCCGCCCTGCAGTGGGTACTCCCTGCACCGACGCCGACCGGCTGACCGGTATGGACGTTCGGCCGTGCCGGTCGGGGTCTTCGCGGCAAGGGGGCTGGTCGGTGGGGTCGTGAGGCGGCTGCTCGAACAGCAAGCACTTCGGGTCGACGAGATCCGCTACTTTGCCTTCGCCCAGTCGGCCGGGCGCACCCTCATGGAACGGCACCGAGGTCGCCGTCGAGGATTCGGCGACGGCGTCCTTCGACGGGCTCGACCTGGCGCTGCTCTTCAACGGCAAGGCCGCCTCCGGCGGTGACCCATCTCCACGATCACCGACAGTCATAGTGGTACGCGGGTCCCCGGTGGTCGTGACCCGATCACTGACTGACGTCCTGCTGGGCTGTCCTTGGCCAGAGGCCCCCTGACTGTCCTGTCTGCCCCCTTCCGGCTGGAGCTACCTTCGGCAAGGAAGGCACCTCCTGCATGGCAGGCACAGAGTCGGCGAGCGCCACGTAGCAGTCGGCATGAGAATGACATGGCCTTTCGTCACTCATGTCAGCACCAAGTGAACACCATCCGTCAGTGTCAACCACCAGGTCGCAGTACCTGCGCCACTGACACTCAAATGACGATGCCCAACTGACACTCTCCTGCAGCCTGTCACACCGCCCGCGTGGCCCACGGCACCCGCGAGCGGCTCACCGCACTCAAACCCCTGCTCACCGCAGAACGGCGGACGCCAGCAACGTTGCTGGGCGGAGTAAGGCGGGAGATGCATATCTGCGGGGTCTATGCCGAGAGGTGATCACCTCAGCGAGCTCCAAAAACTACCTGCCATGCGGCTACTTTAGGGAAGGGTATGGAAACCGGGGGTGATCATGGGTCCTGTCGAGCAGGCGATGAGCGCCGTACAGCTGGTGGTGTCTGGCGCCGGCGCAGGAGTGAACGACGGCGTCGCCGAGCTCGCGTGGGCACAACTGATCGATACCGCGCAGGGACAACAGGCACTGGCCGGAGGACGGTGGGGCGGAGTGGGTAGCAGAGGGCCCTTCAGCCTGGAAAGCGGTTGACCGAACGCATCCCGTGTCGGCGCCAGCAACTCGCCGTCCTCCTCTACGTCGTCGCCTTCAGCGTCCTGGTGGTCACTCTGGCCGCGGCCGGATAGCCCGGGAGCTGACTCACAGATCTCCCACCGGAACCCCGGCGGGCCCTTCGAGATCAGGAAGGAGGATGGGATGAACGAGGACACACCACCCACTGAGCAGAACAGCGGTCTGCTGATCGGTGTCCGCCGGATCACTGCGGCCCGCTCGCGCGCGGAGGAAGCCTCGGACAACACCGGCGGCAAGTCGGACATGAACGACACGTGATCAACCAAGGAGACCCACGATGATTGACTCTGCATCGTGGGCCGAGCGTCTGGGCGGGGACACGTTCCTCGCCCAGACGTACTTCCGTGCCCACAAAGTGATCCGTTCCAACGGCACCACTGCCCCCACGCCGCTGACCTGGGATGAGCTGAACGAGATTGTGGCCGCCCACCGGCTCGAACCGCCTCGGATGCGGCTCTCCCGCGCCGGTGAAGCGATCCCCGTCACGGCGTACTCCATTCTCCGCACCAACCGTCGCGGGGTGTCCTGGTACCAGCCCCAGCCCGCCGAGTTCCACGCCCGGCTCGCCGAGGGCGCGTCCCTCGTCATCGACGCGATCGACCAGATCCACCCGCCCGTTAGGGAAGCCGCCGTCGGCCTTGAGCGGTTCCTCCGGACCCCCGTGCAGGTCAACGCGTACGCCTCGTGGACCGCCGAGGAAGGCTTTGGCACCCACTGGGACGACCACGACGTGGTGGTGCTCCAGCTTGAAGGTTCCAAGCGCTGGAAGATCTACGGTCCCACCCGCCAGGCCCCCGCCTGGCGCGACGTAGAAGCACCCGAAATCCCGACGGGCGCCCCGATCGCGGACATCGTTCTGGCGCCCGGCGACGTCCTCTATCTACCGCGCGGCTGGTGGCATGCCGTGAGCGCCGACCAGGGAACCACCTCGCTACACCTCACCTTCGGACTCGCCACGCACACCGGCGCCGAGTTCCTAGGCTGGCTCTGCGACGACCTTCGGGCCAGCACGACCGTCCGGGCCGACGTTCCGCGCTTCGGTACGGCGGAGGAGCGGACGGACTACTTATCCCTTCTGCGGAAGGAGGTGCTGGCCGCTCTGGAGGATCCGATGGTCTTCGATCGTTGGGAGAGATCACTGGACACCACCCACCCCGGCCGCCCGCGCTTGTCGCTACCGCACCTCACCGCAGTTCCGCCGGATCCGGGGATCACCGTCCGGCTCACTGCTCCCCGTGCCCGCATCCACCAGAACGACCAGGCGGTGATGTTCGCTGGCGCCGGGAACGAGTGGACCTTCGCCCTCCCCGTTGCCCCGGCGCTTCGTCTCTTGGCGGAAGGAGGGCTGGTCACCCTCGCGGACTTAGCTGCCGAATCCGATCTCACTCTCGGGCAGGCGGCGGAAGTCGTCACCGCGCTGGTCTCCGGTCAGGCTGTCGCTGTGGTTGGGGGCTCCACGTGACCGCATCCCTCGGGCTGGGGACGTACCGGGTGCGCGCCGTCGAACAAGCGGCGCGCACCGCGTGCGGCGACGGGTTGGTGTGGATCGACACCGCCCCCAACTACGCCGATGCACACCGGGTACTCGGTCCCGTCATCGCCACCCACCCGCAGGCCATGGTCGCGACGAAGACCGGCTTCTTCACCAGGACGGAGGGGGAAGCGGCACACCGGGCCGGGCTCCTCACCTCGGAACAGGTAGCCGTCGGCCATAGCCTCGACCCGGCCTTCGCCCGCTGGCAGACGGAACGTTCACTGGCTTCGCTCGGCCGGGCCAACCTCGTGTTCGTCCATAACCCGGAACGCGCCCACCTCGACCTCGTGGACCTGCATGCGGGGCTTCGTGAGGTGTTCGCCGTCCTGGAAGAGTTCGCCAGCGCGGGCCGGATCGGCGGATACGGGTTGGCCACCTGGTCGGGCTTCTTGCACGACGTCTTTACCGTATCCGAACTCCTAGGCCTGGCCAGGGAGGCCGCTGGTTCGAGTGAACACCACCTGCGAGCTATCCAGCAGCCGGTCAGCCTCGTCATGGCGCGGCCGATCGCTCTCGCCCTCGACGGCCGGGGCCCTGTCGCCCAAGCTCGTGCATCCGGCCTGATCACCTTCGGCTCCTCTCCCCTGCACGGCGGCGAGCTGCCCGCGCTCGTCACCCCCGAACTCGCCGAGTTCATCCGCCCTGGTGCCTCACCTGCCGCCGCCTGCCTACTCGCCGCAGCCTCCTGCCCCAGTCTGGACGTGGTACTGGTGTCGGCCGGCACCGCGCCACACTGGAGCGCCGCCAAGAACGCCATCACCTCCCCGCTCAATCCGGGCCACCTCAGGAAGGTCACCGATGTACTCGCCCAAGGATGAGACCACCAGGACCCGCATGGAGGACGCCTTGGCGCACGCCGCCGCCAGGCTGTCCACCAAGACGACCGGAGCACCGGCGTGGGGCTGGCTGGGCCGCACCATCGGCAGCCGCACTGAGGGCGGCCTCTGGCTCCGCGTCCACTGCGGTGAGGCGTCCAAGACTCCCACCCATCGGAACGAAGGCATCGCGCTTGCCGAGGAGCGGGTGTCCGACAAGGTCTCCCGCCCGCATCTCCACCACCTGTACCGCTGGGACGGTGGAGAGTACGTCTTCGAGGCAGAGCTAATCGACTACATCGCCCAGCCCGTCATCTCACCGGAAACGCCCGACCTCACCGAGGACCCAGGGCTGCCGGACTCCTGGTGGATGACACTGCGGGAGAGCTTGGATGCCCTCAGCACCGCCGAACCGCCCCGCGAGACAATCCGGCAGTCCTGGGCAGATCGCGTATTCCCGGAGTTCCTGGGCATCCCCGCGCCAGCCATCGCTGAACGGATCACCGGCCATGCCGATCTCCAGTGGGCCAACCTCACCCACGATCCCCTCGTCATCCTAGATTGGGAGCGCTGGGGCGCCGTCCCTGTCGGCTATGACCCCGCCATGCTCTACGTCAACAGCCTCCGCGTCCCCGATGTCGCCGACCGCATCCGCGCCGAGTTCGCCCACATCCTCGACACTCCCGCTGGCCGGATCGGTGAACAGATCGCTCTCGCCGAAATGCTCCAGGCCGTCGGTCGCGGCTGGTACGTCGAGTTGGCCCCTCTCCTGCGGCAGCGCGCGGAGGAACTGACCGGGGTCCGTCCTCCGACCTCGGATCCAGCAATTGCCTGATCCCCCCTCCTCGCCCGGCCCCGGAGCCTCCCCTGGCACCAGGGACCGCTCCCCAGCAACTCCCGCCCCTTCCTTCACCTTTGGTGCGCTGGCCGCACCCGAGAATCTCGGTCGTCCGGGCAGGTGCCCCGGCCGCCGGGAGACATGAGCGGATGGTCTGAGCCGGGGCCTCCGGCGCGGGGTCTGTGCCGGCCTCCGCAGTGTCGGCGGCGAGCTGCCAGCGGGTCTCACAGGGAGGTGGCAAGGGCAGCAAGGGCGGTGAACAGCGTCACGGTGGCAGCGAAGGCGGTGGCGGCGCGGGCGGTCGCGGCCGGGTAGGTGACCGACCCGCCACGGCCCGGTGCTGGCCCCCCGGGGCCGCCATCGACGTCACCGCGCCGCAGCCCCCGGCGGGGAGCAAGTCCCAGCACTGCGGCCGGGCTCGAAGTGGACGGCTTGCAAGCCGGCGGCGGCATGATGAGGCCCATGAGCAAGGCAGGCACCATCTCCGTCACCGCCCGCGTCCCCTACGGCACCAGGGAGCGGCTGACCGCGCTGAAGCCCCTGCTCGCCGCGGAGCGGCGGCGGGCGAGGGCCCTGGCGCGGGAAGAGCGGTGGGACACCGACGGCCTGGCCGGCCGGGAGGCCGCTGAGCGGCGGGCGGCGTGGCAGCGGCACAAGGCCCGGCTGCGCCAGCGCGGCGAGCTCGTGGACACCCTCGACGCCCTGGTGACGTTCGGGGTGCGGGCGGAGCTGGCCGAGCGGGGCTGGAACCGGAGGTGGCCGCCGGTGCCGGCGGAGGCGCTGCTGCCGGGCCGCTGGCCCGGCTCGAGGGACGGGGCCTGGCCGGAGAAGGTGCCGCTGCGGCTCCCCGCGACGGTGGTGGGCACCGTGCGGGGCGGGTGCTGGCACACCTCCGCCGAGGCGATCGGGCAGTTGCGTGACTGGCGCGACCGCTACCCGGACGCGCTGCCCACCCGGGCGTTCCGCACGGAGCACGAGGACGAGGCGCTGGCCGAGTACGAGCGCCTGGCCGCCCAGGTCACCACGGTCGGGACGATCTGGCGGGCCGGGATCGCCCGTGCCCTGGCCGCCGCACCCGAGTTCGAAAGACGGTTTGCAAGCTAGATCCTTCCTGGTCACAGCCCTATTCGGTGGTTGCGTGACGTGTCGTCAGGGGGCTACCGTCGTCGGTTGCGGCACGGCGGATGCGCCGCTGTGCCGGGACGGGAAGGGCGTGGTGTCCATGGGTTTGCCGCAGCAGGTGAACGAGGCGGGCGGGGCCGGACAGGGCCAGGAGGAGCCGGTGTCGTACGGGTGGTGGGGCGAGGTGCCCTGGACACTGGCCTCGAAGTCGCAACTCGCCCGGGCGGATCTGCCGCGGGAGCCGGACGGCCCGGTCCGGGGCTTCGTGGCCGGGCGGGACTGGCGCGGCAAGAAGACGGAATTCGAGCTCTACTCGGTGGCGGAGTCGGTGCCCACGACGGCGTCCGCGGGGCAGCTGGCGGCCGCGGCCCGCCGCGCCACCGCGACGGTGCGCGTCTGCGGCGCATGCGGGGCGCACTGCCAGCAGCCCTTGACCGAGCGGGAGGACGGCCGGCATCTGTGCCTGATGTGCACGCGGATCGAACGCATCGCCACCTTCCAGGCCGAGTTGCGCGAACGCCGCGCTGAACTCGCTGCCTGGGCGGGCGAGGTACTCGCCGACCCGCAGCTCGCCGTCGTGTGGGCCGAGGTGCTTGAGGCGCCGCCGACCGCCTCTGGGCGGCGGCGTCCGCCGCTGGCCGCGCGCGTCACCGCCGTGGACAACGCCCGGCCGCCTGGTCGACGTCCTGGTGCGCCTGGCCGGACCGCGCACCCCCGGCGCCCCCGAAAACGCCCTCCCGCCCGAGGAGGGCACCGCTGCCCTCACCAAGACCCTGGGCGGGCGGACCCTCCTGGGGTGGACCGCCGATGAGCTGACGCCCGTCCTCGAACGCCTCGCGGCTCTGGGGCACCCGGCCCGCCTCGGCGTCCGGCGCGTAGCGGGCACCGGCCCGCTGGACCTCAGCGGCCGCTGGCCCGGGCAGGTACGCGACCGCGTCGCCCAGTGGCGCGGCGAACTCGACCCCGCCACCGGCGAACTCCGCCAGCCCTGGCCGCCCGGCACCGCCGACCGCCTCCACCTCCTCCTCACCCGCATCGCCAACGCCAGCCCAGCCAGGGACGACGGGCTGTTCCCCATCGCCTTCGACGACGCCTGAGTGAGTGACGCTGTCGGGGATCTTGGAATTCGCAGGTTGAGGTACAGGGTCACCTGAGCTCCTGGGGCCTCGACTGTTCTGAGTTGTCCCTGTTCGCGAGCCTGTGGCGTCAGCTTCTCGACGTGTGGATCGCCGAGGAGTCCGCGCGCAACGCCTCTGCGAACGCGACATTCGTTACTGATGGGACAGGACTCCACGTCGACGTTGTTCGTCCGGTGGCGGCTTCGAGGAATCGCGCCATGCGACGCCGCTGGAGTGAGACGCTGACTGGTCGTTAGTCCACGCCACCAGAGGTGATCGCATGTGCGTCCGTCTCCGTGCCGGCTCGGAGATCCCGGAACTGACAGCGCGAGTCGCTCGGGCCTGCAACCCCAGAGGCACCACCGCCATGGCAATCCGTGATCACCTGGACGGATTGTGGAGCGACGAGGACTTCGCCGAGTGGTACCCCCGGGACGGCAAGCCAGGCCTGTCCCCGGCTCAGCTGGCTACCGTGTGCGTGTTGCAGTTCCTGATGGAGCTGTCAGACCGGCAGGCCGCCGAGGCGGTTCGCTGCCGGATCGACTTCAAGTACGCCCTGGGCATGGAACTGGACGACCCCGGCTTCCACCACAGCGTCCTGACTGACTTCCGCGATCGCCTGGCCGAGGGTGGCCGGGCCGACCAACTCCTGGACCTCGCGCTGGAGCGGATCAAGGCGGTCGGGCTGGTCAAGGAGCGCGGTCGGCAGCGCACCGACTCCACCCACATCGTGGCTGCTGTCCGGGACCTCACCCGTCTGGAGCTGGTCACCGAGGCGATACGCGCCGCGTTGGAGGAACTCGCCCACCGCGCCCCGCAGGAGCTGATCGGCCTGGTCACCGACGACTGGGGCCGACGCTACGGACGCGCTGCCCGGCTCGGGAAGAACCCCACCCACCCCAAGACCCGCATCAAGAACACCGGCGACGACGTCTACCTGCTGCTGCGCTACGTGCGCACCTACTTGTCCCGGCTGTGGGAGGGGCAGCAGATCCAGGCCCTGCGGCACATCTTCCTCCAGAACTACCTGGTCGACGACCGCGGTCGCGTCCAGTGGCGGGTCGCCGGAGAGTCCGGCCTGCCGCCCTCGGCCATGGCCATCGTCTCGCCCTACGACCTGACCGCGCGCTACGCCCGCCGCAACGACACCCGGTGGAAAGGCTTCCTGGCGCACGTCACCGAGACCTGCGACGACGACGCGGTCAACATCATCACGGACGTGACCACCACCCCGGCCACGGTCTACGACATCAGGGCCCTGCCCACCATCCACTCCCGCCTGCGGCGCCGGAACCTGCTGCCCGCCGAGCACCTGGTCGACGGAGGCTACACCTCCGTCGAAGTCCGGGACCGTGTGGCCCGTGAAGATGAGGTCGCCCTGGTCGGGCCGGTCAGAGCTAAGCCCACCCGCCGTCCCCGCACGGGAGCCACGTTCTCCCGCGACGCCTTCGATATCGACTGGGAGCGGCAAGAGGTGACCTGCCCGGGAGGCAAGACGAGCAGTCAGTGGGCGGCTCCGCCCTCCGTCGCCCCCAAGATCAGAGTGAAGTTCTCCAAAGCCGACTGCGGTCAGTGCCCGATCAAGACGGACTGCACCCCCGGCAGCTACCGCCTGCTGTCGTTCTTCCCCCGCCATCTCTACGAGGTCCAGGCCGAGGCGCGGGCCGAGCAGCAGACACCCGAGTGGAAAGAGCGGTACGCGATGCGCGCCGGCGTGGAAAGCACGATCAACGAGTTCGTCCACGGCCACGGCATGCGCCAGAGCCGCTACCGAAGCAAGGGCAAAGCCCACGTCCAGCACGTCCTCACCGCCATCGCCGTCAACCTCGAACGGATCAGCGCCCAACTCCCGCCCACGCCGAAACGCCAGCCACGCTCCGCGACCGCCTTGCATGACTTCCTCGACTGGCAGGGCATCTCCCGGCCGCGGTCATGGCGCGCAACCAGCTGAACCTTCGCATCTCAAGATCCCCGACAGCGTCACCTACTTACGCCCATGGCAAGGCGCTGGGCGGGAACACCGACCGCCGCCAGGCCGCGCTGGCCGGCACCGTGACCGTGTACTGGGTCAGCTCCGGTGTGCTGACCGTCTCGGTGGTCACCATCATCCACACCGACTAGCTGTTGCCCTGTCTGGTCCGGGCCGCCGTCAACGAGCCGCCCTCCAGCAGTCCCCCGCGCGGGTGGAATCCCGGTGTCCTCGGGCTCGCGCGGATGCGCGTGCGGGGCGGTGTGGTCAGCTCCTTCCATGACGGCGCCGGGGTACGGCTGGCGTCGTCGGGCGTGAGGGACAGCGGGTCACCACCGCAGCGTCAGACCACGATGGCGCCGAACTCCGGGGGTCGTGTCCCCGGGGGATGAGGCAGACGGTCCCGAAGCCCCGGATCGCGTGCCCACCCGGCCGCTTCGCCGGCGGCCGACGCAAGGGTGGTGGGCCCCCGGTGCCCGTCCGGAACGGCTTGGCCGCCGGGACGGTCGGGAGCCGCGGAGCATGGCCGTACCCGAGCGTTCCGGCACTTCCGGGAGCCGGGCTCCAGCACGCCGCTGCGCGCGTCGTCAGGGCCCGGCTCCGGGGGTAAACCCGCACCGAGTCGCGGCCCCGGCGGCAGCGGCCTGTCAGATGCGCCAGGAACGGATGCGGTCGGCGGCGGCGTAGATGTCGGCGCGGCCGTCCAGGACCTCCCGGGCGAGGTCGACCAGGGCGCCGTAGGGCGGGTCGATGCCTTCGCCGGAGATGTGCATGTACGCCACGGCCGTGGAGCAGGCGAAGCGCACGTTGGCGGCCGGCAGCGGCTTGAGGAGGGCGAGGGTGTGGAGCAGGGCGGCGGCGCGCCAGGCGGGGTCGGAGTCGGTGCCCAGGCGGGGCGGGTCGACGCGGTGGCGGGCCACGGCGGCGACCAGGGCGGAGAAGTCGGAGACGGTCGGTTGCTTGGGCAGGACCTCTTCGTGGCGCTGGAGGAGCCAGGGCACGTCGATGTAGATCACGGGCATGGGTCAGGCGGCCTGCGTCCCGGTGCCGGGGAGCTGCTGCTCGTCGTCGGGGAACGCCGCGGCGAACTCCTCCGCGTGGCTGTCGAAGAAGGTGCGGAAGACCTGGGCGCCTTCCTTCAGGGCGCGGTGGCGCTCGATGTCGGCGGTGGTGGCCTCGCGGACCAGGGCCTTGAGGGTCACCCCGCGCTCGGTGGCGATGGCGCGGAGCGCCTCGAGCTCCGCCTCGCTGAACTCGATGTTGAGAGCTGGCATACTCACAACGGTAGCCGTCAGGTACCCCGCTGCCAATCCCCCCAGGACAGAGGATCATCAGCGGGGTACCGGGCAGGCTGGTCAGCTGAGTTCGACGTCGAGGTAGTCGATGTCGGTGACCGTGACGTCCAGGCCCTGGGCGCGGTGCCCGCGGTCCTGGAAGTACGCGTGGCCCAGGCCCTGGCCGAGGATCTGCCGGAGCTGCTGTTCGTCGGCGCCCGCCTGGTGGGCGGCGAGCAGGCGGGCGGTGTCGGCCGGGTCGAGCTGCTCGGTGATGCGGCGCAGGCGCGGGTCGTCGGTGGATCCGGCGGCCGCGGTGAACCCGAACCGGGCTCGGGTCTCCACCGTGATCCCGGCTTGGGCGGCCTGGCGGATCGCGCGGGCGCGGATGCCGGGCTGCCAGGAGCGGCGCGCCTCGCGCTCCAGGACGCTCGCCAGGCGGGGGCTGGGGCGGCGGATCTGCCCGGCGAGGTAGCGCTGGACCGTGCGCAGGGAGATACCGAGCCGGGCCGCGACGGCGCGGGTGGAGCCGCGCTCCGCGCGCAGCACCACGCGCATCCGCGCGGCCGCGCTCTTGGGCAGCGGCCGGGTCTGCACCCCGGCGAGCGCCGCCTCGATGCTGTCGCTGATCGCACCCATTTCCTATTCGTCCCCCTCGGAATCGTCGTCCTTGATGTGGCGGGCGGGGGCGGGATTCGCGCCCTTCTCCATCATTTCCACGACCTGCCAGAATTCCCTGACACCCTCACATTTCACCATGCCGGGGCTGACACCGAGCCGGAAAATGCCGGGCAACGGCTTCCCGGAATTCGGGTCGCGCGGCAGCAGATCGAGCGGGGACGGGCCGGGGCTGGGGTAGACGACGCAGTCGGACAGCACGGCGATCGGGAAGTGCCCGGCGGCGGCCATGCGCATCATTTTGCGGTGCATGTTGACCCGGGCGGAGCTGATGATGGCGGCGCGGATGTCGGGCCGCCATGTCGCCCGCTCCAGTGCCGGCCACCGCTCGCCGGGCCTGTGCCGGGCTCCTTGCGGGCGTTCGCGGAGCTTCCCGACGCCGCCCTTGACCGTCGCTTTGATGGCGGCGAGCACCGCCGCGAGGCCCGGGTCCTGCTGCTTGTGGCCGGCCATCGCCTCGAGGAACGCAGCGTCGTCCAGGCCCTTGGTGACGCCCAGGTCGGCCATCGTCGCCAGGTAGGCGTCGCGCAGCCGCTCGTACCACGGGTCCAGGTACGGGCCGGCCTCGGGGCGCAGCCACGCCTCCAGCGGGCGGACCTGGTGGCCGAGTTCTTCGGCGTAGGCGACGGTCGGGGTGGCGTACCAGGCCGGGCCCGTCGGCCGGCCCCCGTGCGGGGTGAACGGGGACGGGAGGCGCGGGTCCAGCTCGATGCCGGACAGGTCGACCAGCCAGGCCCCGGGCAGCTTCTTGTCGAACCGCGGCCCGTCGGTGTGCAGCGGCTCACCCAGGCCCACGGTCAGGCGGTTGGCGGCTGCGGCGAACGCCATGTTCACATCGAGCCCGACCGCCCACGGCAGCGCGCACTCCGCGTCGGTGAGCAGCTCGGGCGAGCGCACCCACTCGTACGCCTCCTCATCCAGGACCTGGCCCTCCCGCCTGCCGACCGCGACCGGGTGCTCGGCGGGCGCCTCGGGCAGCGCGGGGTCCACCGGCTGCGTGAGCGAGCCGGGCACGGGGCCGGACGTCCAGCCGCCCGCACCATCCCGCACCGCCTGCGTCGGCGGGCGCAGCGCGGTCATCAGCTCCAGCCCGCAGACGGCCGTGGAACCGCGCGGGGTCAGCACGCGGATGGCGTAGGTGCCGAGCACGCGGGCGAGTTCGGGCGCGGGCAGCTGGTCGGCGCCGGGCCAGGAACGGGCGTCCAGGGCGTCCCAGGGGAGCACGGCGAGCTGCACGCACTGCCGCCGCCCCCCCGGCCTCCACCGGGCGGTAGACACGCGCCCAGGGGCCGAACCCACGCCGCGTCAGGCTCCACCCGGCCGAGGTGAGGTCGCGCACGACCGCGTGGTCCTCGCCCAGCCGCAGGCCCCGCCGGTCCTCCAATCGGCCGGGGAGCCCGAGGCGTTCGGCGGCGGCCGCGGTGAGCACGACCAGCGGGTCGGCATCGCGGCCCGCACGGTGCAGCCGGGCCTGCCCGAGGCCTGCGGCCAGCGCCCACTCGGTGAGCTGGGCGACCGTCGCGGCCGGGCAGTCCAGCGTGCGGCCGTCCGACAGGTACGCGACACCGCCGCCGTCCAGAACCGCGAGAGGGCCGGACGGGAACCGCGGATCCGCGGCCGCGACGATCGCCGTCGAGCCGACCTTCGTGGCCCGGGGCTTGACCGGCCGGCGCGACGTCGTCGTCCTGGTGCTCGCCGCCGTGGTCGCCGGGGCGGGCGGGAGCTCCTGCTCCTGGACGTCGCCGCCGTTCGGCACGGCCGGGCCGGGCGGCGCCTCCGGCGAGGCCTGCGGCGCGCGCTCGCGGCCGCGCGGCTCCGGCGTGCTGGCCTGCGGCGCAGCGGGCGCGGGATAGCGCTGCGCGAGGCCCTGGAGGAGGCGGGCGTACGCGGCACGGCGCTCCCCGGAGGGCTCGGAGCGCCCCGCCTCCCACCCGGCGACCGTGCTGCTGCCCACGCCCAGGGCGCGGCCGACCGCGGCCCGGGTCAACCCGGCGGCGGTGCGCAGCCGCTCCCGCTCCGCAGGCTCCGGCAGCGGGGCGGCTTGCTCCAGCAGCGCGTCGACCGCCGCGAACAAGTCGTCAGCCACGGTGCCGGTCTCCTTCCTCGGCGGGGATCGTGGTCTGGGTGCCGCCCAGGGCGGCGGCGCGGCGGTGGGCGGGCAGGCGGCGGACCGCGTGGTCCGCCCCGGCCAGCAGGTCGGGCACCGGGATGCCGTAGTGCGCGGCGAGCCGGCGACGCCGCCCGGCCGCAGGACCCGGCGGAAGAGGCAGACGAGGCGCCCGCCCCAGCGGCAGCGGGACCGGATGAGGAGGGCGGAGAAGCACCCGGCGCGACAGCGCGGCAGACGATCGTGGACCACAAAGCGCTGTTGCTGCGGGCGGCACGGGTCTCTTCGGCCATTCTGGTCTGTCACCGCGACATCTGGGAGTTCATCACCGGCCAGGCCGGGCAGCACCCCCACTTCCGTATGCCACCGCGGATCACCGACCGGGGACAGGACCGCATCGCCGCCGCGGTCTCCGGGCGGTCGTTAATCGCCGTGCTGATCAGCCTGTTCAACGCCCAGCATGCCGACGGGCGCAGTGAGGGCGACTGGGCACTGGCCACCACCATCTACGGCCGCATCAAGGCGGGGCTGGATGTCCTCGCCCCGGCCGGAGAACCGGTCACCATCATCCTGGATGACCGAACCCCCGAGACGGACCCCGGCGCCCCCACCTGCGAAGCCGACTCCCCGCCCAAGGAAGAACAGGCCCGGACTCCAGAGCCGGAAAAGACCGCCGTCCCCGACCACGAGACCGGCAACGACACCGAGGAAACCGGCGACACCCCCGGCCAGGAGCCCTGACCCACCTTGCAGGGCCCCCACTCCGGTTCCCGCCGGGCAACAGATACGAACTCGCCGCTCAGCACCGGTCCTCCGCGCGCAGAGCGGCGGATTCGTGGCTGCAGCGCCATGCTTCCGGGGGCGGCCCCGCGACCCGCCGCCAGCGAGACCTACGGCGTCACAGGCCCACCAGCCCGCTCACCCGGCCGGTTCGCACCGCGCACCTGGAACGGCGCCGTCGCGGGATGCGGCTGGCCGTTTGCTGTCGACGTGGTCGGCCCGCACGGTCACGTAGTCCCGCGCCGGCCGCCCCTCCGCGCGCGGCACCCCCGGCCGCCGGTGGACGTGACGCGGCCCGCCGCCGGACCGATCCCGCCGGCGGTGGTCGACGAGGCGCACCGGACGTCCGGCAGCCTGGGGGAAGGCGTGGGCCGATATCCGGCCCGAGCACTGAAACGAAAGCCAAAACCGGCTGGAAACCCCACGCTGATCGTCTGCATACCTATCTATCGCTCAAACTCTCCTTGATGGACTGACGCAACTTGATCGAAGTTGGATCACTAAATCGCCCGAGAATCAATAAGGCCTCCTCCCACAAAGGGGCGGATTCTTCAATCCCCATGGTGACAGACAGTGAAGTGGCAAGGCGGTCAAGAGATACCGCCGTGCGCCACCAATCGTCGATGCGGCGAAAAATTGCACTGGCTCGCCCGTGACAATAGACGGCACCTCTCATTCTCCCTAGCTCCCGATAGACCACCCCTAATTCATCGAGAGATATAGCCTCGCGCCCCAAGTCGCCAATGCGCCGATGAAGCGTGACTGCATTGCGATAAGAGATCGACGCCTTACTGAGGTCACCAAGAGCCTGCTCGACCCGACCTTGAGCAATTAAGAAGTAGCCGTCTACCGCTCTGCTATCGATGTCTCGGGCCATCTCCCATGCATGCCCTAAGAACTCGGCTGCAGACTCGGGATCACCCTTTTCCAGGCAGGCTTCACATTGGACGTACAGAGCAAAATGCTCGGCATGGAGATCACCGACTTCCCTAGCTGCTGCCAGCGCTTGGGAAGCAAGGTCGAGGGATTTTTCTGGTTGGCCGATCTCTCGATACAAGAGCCCCAGATTGGCCATTGGGGTGCCGGCCAGAGCCGGATGGCTGCCTCTGGAGTAATTCTTCATGCTTAGACTGTAGGCCTGAAGGGCGTCTTCGATTTGGTGGCCCTCCTGGTGTACCAGCCCGATCAGGTTGAGGGTGCGAGCCTCACCATATGAGTTGCCGAGGTTTTTGTGGATCCGTAATGCAGCGTTCGCATAGTCCAGGGCCTCGATGAGCCGATGAGATTGACGGCAAGCCATAGTCAGAGATTCCAGAAGAGCAGCCTCCCCCACTTGACTACTACAGCGCCGCGCCGATTCAAGAGCGAGATGACTCGCGGAAAACCAATCACCAAAGAGTCCGTGATCTGCATAAATATAAGTCAAGATCGCGGGTATCTGCCAAGCAATATGATGGATTTCTGCATGATGGGCAATTCTGGCAGCGGTCGCCAGATTGCTTCGTTCGAGCTGGAACCAATTCGCACCCTCCCGATACTCCGAAAACACCAGAGGTGGCGAAGAGCACTCCGAGGGCTCTAGTGGGATCTGATAAAAATGGAATCGTGGAGTGATCCTTAAGAGGGAATATGCAGAGTGGAGGTACCAGTCCAGTACTCCTGTTAGGGCGGTGGTGCGTTCCTCTTCGGTGTCGTGATGGTGAGTCTGGTCGGTGGCGTAGGCGCGTAGGAGGTCGTGGAACTGGTAGCGGTCGTGGGCGGTTTGTTCGAGGAGGTGTGCGTTGGTGAGGGTGTCGAGAAGGCGGCGGGTGTCGGGGAGGGGGAG
>NZ_JBPQTQ010000069.1:0-31268 GCF_051386415.1 Streptomyces sp. URMC 129 | reverse complement strand
CGGCGGAGCGCCGCCGCCCCGCCGTCGAGCGGACGGCGCCGGCGCCCCGGATCATCACCCGCGAGACGTGGGGCGCGGACGAGAGCCTGCGCCGGGAGGCGGTGACCTACACGGGCGCGGCCCGCGCGGTCTTCGTCCACCACACCAACCACCCCGACGACTACGACTGCGACGACGTCCCCGCGATGCTGCGCGCGATGCAGGCCGACCACGTGCTGATGAAGGGCTGGGACGACCTGGGGTACAACTTCGTGGTCGACAAGTGCGGCCGGATCTACGAGGGCCGGGCCGGCGGGCTGGACCGTTTCGTGATGGGCGCGCACACCAGCGGCTTCAACTCCGACAGCGTGGGCGTCGCCGCCCTCGGCGACTTCCCCGCGGGCACCGATGTCCCGGACGAACTGGTCGCCGCCATCGCCGAGATCGCCGCCTGGAAGCTGCGCCCCGGCACCGACCCGCGCGAGAAGGTCCGGCTGGTGTCCACCAACGACGCCGCCCGGGTGCCGGAGGGGGAGCCGGCCGAGATCGAGGTCGTCTCCGGTCACCGCGACCTCGTGCACACCCACTGCCCGGGGGACGCGCTGTACGAGGCGCTGCCCGCCATCCGCACCGAGGCCGCCCGGCTGCGGATCGCCGGCCGGCGCTGATCACGTACCACCGCGCCGCCGCCCGCGGCCGTGACAGGGCTGATGGTGCTGCCGGTCACCGGGGGGCCGCACGTCTCGGATGTCCGGCGCCGCCGACATGGCCCCCACCGGCATTGAGCCAGGACGGTGGATAAGAGTTGAGCCACCCCGGCTCAGGACATTTGACGGGGATCTCCGGCTGCGGCACTCTTGAGTCAGTCGCACTCAAGCTAGTAGCTGGAGGATATCGAAATGGCACGTGCGGTCGGCATCGACCTGGGCACGACGAACTCCGTCGTCAGTGTTCTCGAAGGCGGTGAGCCCACCGTCATCACCAACGCCGAGGGCGCCAGGACCACGCCGTCCGTTGTGGCCTTCGCGAAGAACGGCGAGGTGCTGGTCGGCGAGGTGGCCAAGCGCCAGGCCGTCACCAACGTGGACCGGACGATCCGCTCGGTCAAGCGCCACATGGGCACCGACTGGAAGATCGGTCTGGACGGCAAGGACTTCAACCCCCAGCAGATCAGCGCGTTCATCCTGCAGAAGCTGAAGCGGGACGCCGAGGCGTACCTGGGCGAGAAGGTCACCGACGCCGTCATCACCGTCCCGGCGTACTTCAACGACCACGAGCGGCAGGCCACCAAGGAGGCGGGCGAGATCGCGGGGCTGAACGTGCTCCGCATCGTCAACGAGCCGACCGCCGCCGCCCTCGCCTACGGCCTGGAGAAGGACGACCAGACCATCCTGGTCTTCGACCTCGGTGGCGGCACCTTCGACGTGTCGCTGCTGGAGATCGGCGACGGCGTGGTCGAGGTCAAGGCGACCAACGGTGACAACCACCTCGGTGGTGACGACTGGGACCAGCGCATCGTGGACCACCTGGTCCGCCAGTTCCAGAACGCGCACGGCGTGGACCTGTCCAAGGACAAGATGGCCCTCCAGCGGCTGCGCGAGTCGGCCGAGAAGGCCAAGATCGAGCTGTCCTCGTCCACCGAGACCACGATCAACCTGCCCTACATCACGGCGTCGGCCGAGGGCCCGCTGCACATGGACGAGAAGCTCACCCGGGCGCAGTTCCAGCAGCTCACCTCCGACCTGCTGGAGCGCTGCAAGACCCCGTTCCACAACGTGATCAAGGACGCCGGGATCCACCTGTCCGAGATCGACCACGTGGTGCTGGTCGGCGGCTCGACCCGGATGCCCGCCGTCGCGGACCTGGTGCGCGAGCTGACCGGCGGCAAGGACGCCAACAAGGGCGTGAACCCGGACGAGGTCGTCGCCATCGGCGCCAGCCTCCAGGCCGGTGTGCTCAAGGGTGAGGTCAAGGACGTCCTGCTGCTCGACGTCACCCCGCTGTCCCTCGGCATCGAGACCAAGGGCGGCATCATGACCAAGCTGATCGAGCGCAACACCACGATCCCGACGAAGCGTTCGGAGATCTTCACCACGGCCGAGGACAACCAGCCGTCGGTGCAGATCCAGGTCTACCAGGGCGAGCGCGAGATCGCGGCGTACAACAAGAAGCTCGGGATGTTCGAGCTGACCGGCCTGCCCCCGGCGCCGCGCGGCGTCCCGCAGATCGAGGTCACCTTCGACATCGACGCCAACGGCATCATGCACGTCTCCGCCAAGGACCTCGGCACCGGCAAGGAGCAGCGGATGACCGTCACCGGCGGCTCCGCGCTGCCGAAGGAGGACATCGAGCGGATGATGCGCGACGCCGAGCAGTACGCGGACGAGGACGCCCGCCGCCGCGAGGCCGCCGAGACGCGCAACCAGGCCGAGCAGCTCGTCTACTCCACGGAGAACTTCATCAAGGAGAACTCCGAGAAGGTCCCCGGCGAGGTCAAGACCGAGGTCGAGGCCGCCATCGCGGACCTGAAGGAGAAGCTGAAGGGCGAGGACACCGCGGCGATCCGCGAGGCGTCCGAGAAGGTCGCGGCCACCAGCCAGAAGCTGGGCCAGGCGATGTACGCCGACGCCCAGGCGGCGCAGGCGGCCGGCGGCTCCGCGCCCGGCGGTGCCGAGGGCGCCGCCACGGGCTCCGATGAGGACGTCGTGGACGCCGAGATCGTGGACGACGACAAGCCGAAGGGTGGTGCGGCGTGACCCAGGACCCGCAGGGCTTCGACAAGGAGCCCGAGGTCCCCGACGCCGAGGCGGCGAACGCCGACGTCCCCGCCGAGTCCTCGGTCTCCGACGAGCTCGCCGGGGGCGCCGCCCCCGGCGGGGACGGCTCCGCCGAGCCGCAGGCGTCGCAGGATCCCAAGGATGTGAAGGACCGCCAGGACATCGCCCTGACCGCGCAGCTGGACCAGGCGCGCTCGGCCCTCGCCGAGCGCACCCAGGATCTGCAGCGCCTCCAGGCCGAGTTCCAGAACTACCGGCGGCGCGTGGAGCGGGACCGCATCGCGGTCAAGGAGATGGCGGTGGCCAACCTCCTGACCGAGCTGCTGCCGGTGCTCGACGACATCGGCCGCGCCCGGGACCACGGGGAGCTGGTCGGCGGCTTCAAGCAGGTCGCGGAGTCGCTGGAGACGGTCGCGGCGAAGATGGGGCTGATGCAGTTCGGCAAGGAGGGCGAGCCCTTCGACCCGATGGTGCACGAGGCTCTGATGCACAGCTACTCGCCGGACGTCACGGAGACGACGTGCGTGCAGATCCTCCAGCCTGGGTACCGCATCGGCGAGCGCACGATCCGGCCCGCCCGGGTCGGCGTCGCCGAGCCGCAGCCGGGCAAGCCGGCGGATCAGCAGGACGAGAACGCGTCCGAGAAGGACGACGGCGGTGGCCCGGACGAGGGCTGACGTGACGCGTGACCGGAGACAGCGGAAGGAGGGACGCCGGGGATGAGCACGAAGGACTTCATCGAGAAGGACTACTACAAGGTTCTCGGCGTCCCGAAGGACGCGACCGAGGCGGAGATCAAGAAGGCGTACCGCAAGCTCGCCCGGGAGTACCACCCGGACGCGAACAAGGGGGACGTCCGGGCCGAGGAGCGCTTCAAGAGCGTCTCCGAGGCGTATGACGTGCTCGGTGACGCCCGGCGGCGCAAGGAGTACGACGAGGCCCGCGCCCTCTTCGGGAACGGCGGCTTCCGGCCGGGTCCCGGCGGGGGCGGGCAGTTCAACTTCGACCTCGGCGACCTCTTCGGCGGCGCCCAGCCCGGCGGCCCCGGCGGTCCCGGGGCCGGCGGGTTCGGCGGCGGCCTCGGGGACGTCTTCGGCGGGCTGTTCAACCGGACCGGTCCGGGGGCGCGCACGCAGGCGCGCCGCGGCCAGGACATCGAGTCCGAGGTGACGCTCAGCTTCACCGAGGCGGTGGCCGGGGCGACGGTTCCGCTGCGGATGTCGTCCAGCGCCGCCTGCAAGGCGTGCTCCGGGACCGGCGACAAGAACGGCACGCCGCGCGTGTGCCCGACCTGCGTCGGCACCGGGCAGGTCAGCCGGGGCGGCGGGGGCGGCTTCTCGCTCACCGACCCCTGTGTGGACTGCCGGGGCCGCGGGCTGATCGCGCAGGATCCCTGCCCGGTGTGCCGGGGCAGTGGCCGGGCGACCAGCTCGCGCACCATGCAGGTCCGCATCCCGGCCGGTGTGGAGGACGGGCAGCGCATCCGGCTGCGCGGCAAGGGCGCGCCGGGCGAGCGCGGCGGGCCCAACGGCGACCTGTACGTGGTGGTGCACGTCGACGAGCACCCGGTGTTCGGCCGGCGCGGCGACAACCTGACCATCACCGTGCCGGTCACCTTCCCGGAGGCGGCGCTCGGCGCGGAGATCCGGGTGCCGACGCTGAGCGGACCGCCGGTGACGCTCAAGCTGCCGCCGGGCACGCCCGGCGGGCGCACGATGCGCGCCCGCGGCAAGGGCGCGGTCCGCAAGGACGGCACCCGGGGCGACCTGCTGGTCACCATCGAGGTGACCGTGCCGCGCGAGCTGGGCGACGAGGCGAGAAAGGCCCTGGAGGAGTACCGCGCCGCGGTGGAGGGCGAGGATCCTCGCGCAGGGTTGTTCGAGGCCGCGAAGGGAGAGTAACGAGAGATGGACGGCCGGAACGGACACAGCAACCCCTATGAACTGACCGACGAGTCTCCGGTGTACGTCATCTCGGTAGCGGCACAGCTCTCCGGGCTGCACCCGCAGACGCTGCGCCAGTACGACCGGCTGGGTCTGGTCTCGCCCGACCGGACCGCCGGTCGCGGCCGGCGGTACTCGGCCCGGGACATCCGGCTGCTCCGCGAGGTGCAGCGGCTGTCCCAGGTCGAGGGCATCAACCTGGCCGGCATCAAGCGGATCATCGAGCTGGAGAAGCAGGTCGCCGCCCTGCAGGCGACGGTGGCCGAGCTCCAGCAGGCCGTGGAGGGCGCCGCCACCGCGATGCGCCAGCGCGAGGCGCAGGTCCACGCCTCCTACCGCCGCGACCTGGTCCCGTACCAGGACGTCCGCCACTCGGCGGCCATCGTGGTCTGGCGTCCGGACCGCCGCGGCTGACCGCCGCCGGCTCGGCCCGCGCCTGTGCTCACACCCCGGTCGGCCGTGCTCACACCCCGGTCGGCTCTCGCGCCGGGGCCGGCGGCCGGCCCAGGGCGCGGGCCAGCGGGGGCAGGAACAGGCAGGTCAGGATCGTGGCGAAGAGCCAGCCCGCCAGGACGTCGGTCGGCCAGTGGACGCCGAGGTAGATCCGGCTGAAGCCGACCGCGACCGCCCAGGCGGCGGGGAGCGCCACCGCCAGGACGCGGGCGGCCGGGCGGCGGCAGTGCGGCAGCAGCGCGGCGGCCAGGCCGATCGCGGTCAGTGCCGAGGTGGTGGTGTGGCCCGACGGCATCGCCGGCCCGTTGACGTGCATGACCCAGTCCTCCACCGGCGGGCGCGCCCGGCCGACCGCCGTGACCAGCCCGTACCGCACCAACTGCCCGCCCACCAGGGCGGCGACGCCCGCCAGGGCGCCCACCCACCAGGCGCGGGAGACGGTCAGCGCGCCCGCGAGGGCGGCCAGCACGTACGGCACGCCCCGGTTCCCGGTGTCGGTGATGAAGCGGAGGGTGTCGGTCCAGCCCGGCGTGCGGTGGTCCAGCGCCCAGTCGTGCAGGGCGGTGTCGATCGCCAGCGGGTCGCCGCCCCCGGCGGCCACCACGGTGATCAGCGCGGCCAGCAGAACGGCGGCGGCCGAGGCGGCGAGGTAGCGGCGCGGTGGCATGGTTGGGGATGGTATCCGTTCCGCCGCTTTTCAATCGTCGGTCCCCGCCCCCGGTCCCCGCCGCGGCCGGGTGACGGAGCGCCATCGACGGCCCGTCAATGCCGGGGTGCGCCGCACCCGTTCGGCGGAGGGTGACTGGACATGCCGGACCGCTGCTCACAGGGTGGTCCCTATGCGTCTGGCCCGTCTCCCCATACCCGCCGCCGTCGCCGCCGTGCTGCTGGTGGTGGCCGCGCCTCCCGCCGTCGCCGCCGAGCCGTGGGAGGGCGGCGCCGTCTCCACCGTGGGCAAGCTGATCTGGGACGCGGGCGGCGGCCGGCTCGGGCTGTGCTCGGGGGCCGTGGTCGACGCGCCCAACGGCAGCGTGGTCGCCACCGCCGCGCACTGTGTGCGCACCCGCGAGCAGCCGGAGCCGGCGGACGAGGTGTGGTTCGTCCCCGGGTACGACCACGACCGGGACACCTGGCGGGACGAGGCGTGGCGGGTCGCCTCGTTCCACACGCCCGACGCGTGGGACGTCACCCGCGACCCGGCCGAGATCCTGCCGCACGACTACGCGTTCCTCACCCTCGCCGAGAAGGACGGCCGCACGGTGCAGGAGGCGCACGGCGCGAACCGGCTCGCCTTCGAGCCGGTGCGGGAGGGGGATGAGGTGGCCGCGCTGGGGTACCCGGCGGCGCCCCCGTACGACGGCGAGTCGCTGCGGTACTGCGCGGGCGAGACGGACGTGCTGACGGCGCAGGAGGCGCAGCAGCCGAACCGCGGCGGACTGCTGCTCCAGGACTGCGACATGACCGCCGGTTCGAGCGGCGGCCCGTGGCTGCGGGACTACGACGCGGGCACGGAGTCCGGCACGCTGGTGGCCGTGATGTCGGTGGGCAGCGGCGACGGGATGGTGGTCGGCCGGCCGTTCCCGGAGGCCGCGCGGGAACTGCTGGCCACGGCGGGATCCAGGGAGCCGTAACCCTCCGGAGAGCGGCTTGAGTGGAATAGACTCAACTTATCGTACGTTGGATCTAGCAGGCTTAGCTCTCAAGACCATATGCTTACGGAGGAGATGGCCCAGTGAACGCCGAGCTGACCAACAGGAGCCGGGACGCCATCAGCGCGGCCAACGACCGCGCCCTGACCGGCGGCCACCCCGACATCACCCCCGCGCACCTGCTGCTGGCCCTGCTCACCGGCCAGGACAACGAGAATCTCCAGGACCTCCTGGCCGCCGTCGGCGCCGACCAGGCCGCCCTGCGCTCCGGCGCCGAGCGGCTGCTGTCCGCGCTGCCCCGCGTGCAGGGCGCCTCCGTGGCCAAGCCGCAACCCAACCGCGAGCTGCTGGCCGTTCTGGCCGACGCCGCCCAGCGCGCCAAGGAGCTGGGCGACGCGTACATCTCCACCGAGCACCTGCTGATCGGCCTGGCCGCCAAGGGCGGGCAGGCGGGCGAGCTGCTGACCGGTCAGGGCGCCGCCGACAAGAAGCTGCTGGACGCCTTCCAGACGAGCCGGGGCGGCCAGCGCGTCACCACGGCCGATCCCGAGGGCACGTACAAGGCGCTGGAGAAGTTCGGCACGGACTTCACGGCGGCGGCCCGCGAGGGGCGGCTCGACCCCGTCATCGGGCGGGACCACGAGATCCGGCGCGTGGTGCAGGTGCTGTCGCGCCGCACGAAGAACAACCCCGTCCTCATCGGGGAGCCCGGCGTCGGCAAGACCGCCGTCGTGGAGGGCCTGGCCCAGCGCATCGTCAAGGGCGACGTCCCGGAGTCGCTGAAGAACAAGCGGCTGGTCTCGCTGGACCTCGGCGCCATGGTCGCCGGGGCCAAGTACCGGGGCGAGTTCGAGGAGCGGCTGAAGGCCGTGCTGGCCGAGATCAAGGACAGCGGCGGTCAGATCATCACGTTCATCGACGAGTTGCACACGGTCGTCGGCGCGGGCGCCGGCGGCGACTCGGCCATGGACGCGGGCAACATGCTCAAGCCGATGCTGGCCCGCGGCGAGCTGCGCATGGTCGGCGCGACCACGCTGGACGAGTACCGCGAGCGGATCGAGAAGGACGCCGCGCTGGAGCGCCGCTTCCAGCAGGTGCTGGTGGCCGAGCCCAGTGTTGAGGACACCATCGCGATCCTGCGCGGGCTCAAGGGCCGGTACGAGGCGCATCACAAGGTGCAGATCGCGGACGCCTCCCTGGTGGCCGCGGCGGCGCTCTCCGACCGGTACATCACCTCGCGCTTCCTGCCGGACAAGGCCATCGACCTGGTGGACGAGGCCGCCTCCCGGCTGCGGATGGAGATCGACTCCTCGCCCGTGGAGATCGACGAGCTCCAGCGCTCCGTCGACCGGCTGAAGATGGAGGAGATGGCGCTCGCCAACGAGTCCGACGCCTCCTCCCAGGAGCGGCTGGCCAGGCTGCGGCGCGAGCTGGCCGACCGCGAGGAGGAGCTGCGCGGCCTGACCGCGCGCTGGGAGCGGGAGAAGCAGAGCCTGAACCGGGTCGGTGAGCTGAAGGAGCGGCTGGACGAGCAGCGCGGCCTGGCCGAGCGGGCCCAGCGCGACGGCGACTTCGAGACCGCCTCCAAGCTGCTCTACGGCGAGATCCCGGCCCTGGAGCGCGAGCTGGCCGCCGCCTCGGAGGCCGAGCAGGAGGCCGCGGCGACCACCATGGTCAAGGAGGAGGTCGGCCCGGACGACATCGCGGACGTGGTGTCCTCCTGGACCGGCATCCCGGCCGGGCGGCTGCTGGAGGGCGAGACCGAGAAGCTGCTGCGCATGGAGGAGGAGCTGGGCAAGCGGCTGATCGGGCAGACCGAGGCCGTGCGGGCCGTCTCGGACGCGGTGCGCCGCAGCCGGGCGGGCGTCGCGGACCCGGACCGGCCCACCGGGTCGTTCCTCTTCCTCGGCCCGACGGGCGTGGGCAAGACCGAGCTGGCCAAGGCGCTGGCGGACTTCCTCTTCGACGACGAGCGGGCCATGGTCCGCGTCGACATGAGCGAGTACAGCGAGAAGCACTCGGTGGCCAGGCTCGTCGGCGCGCCCCCCGGCTACGTGGGGTACGAGGAGGGCGGCCAGCTCACGGAGGCGGTGCGGCGGCGCCCGTACACGGTGGTGCTGCTGGACGAGGTGGAGAAGGCGCACCACGAGGTGTTCGACATCCTGCTCCAGGTGCTGGACGACGGGCGGCTGACGGACGGCCAGGGCCGGACCGTCGACTTCCGCAACACCATCCTCATCCTCACCTCCAACCTGGGCAGCCAGCACCTGATCGACCCCCTGACCAAGGCGGCCGACCGGCGCGAGGAGGTGCTGGCGGCGGTGCGGGCCGCGTTCCGGCCGGAGTTCCTCAACCGGCTGGACGACGTGGTGATCTTCGGCGCGCTCAGCGGCGACGAGCTGGGCCGTATCGCGCGGCTCCAGATCGACTCGCTCCAGCGGCGGCTGGCCGACCGGCGGCTCACCCTCGACGTCACCGAGCTGGCGCTGAACTGGCTCGCCGTCGAGGGGAACGACCCGGCGTACGGCGCCCGGCCGCTGCGGCGGCTGGTGCAGACCGCGATCGGGGACCCGCTCGCCCGCAAGATCCTCGGCGGCGGGATCAGGGACGGCGACACCGTCCGGGTGGACGCGGCCCTCGACGGCGGGCTGACGATCGAGGCCGTCCGCTGACCCGTCTTCCGTACCGGCTCCGATCTGATGATGTGCTCGGAGCCGGTATGGGGGAGGATGGGCCCAAGCTTGCAGTCGTACGAAGGGATCCATCCCCGTGTCTGTCGATCCGTCCGCGATCCCCAACTTCGGGGGCTCGCCGGACAAGCAGAAGAGCGCGCCGCAGGCCCCCAAGCCCGTCGGTCCGATCATGCCGAACCAGGACCTGGTCAAGCAGCTCCTGGACCGGATGAAGGTGAAGTACGTCGTGGACAAGGAGGGCGACGTCGTCGCCCCCTGGAAGAACTACCGCGTCTACTTCATGTTCCGCGGCGAGGAGCGGCAGCGGGTGCTGATCGTGCGGACGTTCTACGGCCACACGCACAGCATCGACGACAAGCCGCGCCTGCTGGAGAGCGTCGACGAGTGGAACCACTCCTCCCTGTGGCCCAAGGTCTACACCCACACGCAGGACGACGGCGTCGTCCGGATGATCGGGGACTTCCACCTGCTGCTGGGGGCCGGGGTGGCGTTCGACCACTTCGTGGCGACCCTGGTGAGCTGGGTGCGCGCGGCCGGCGAGTTCGACAAGTGGATCGTGGAGCGGCTCGGCCTGGCCAAGGACGTCGAGGAGTCCGGCGACGGCGGCGAGGGGAACGGCACCGCGGAGGGCGGGGCGTGATCGTCGCGTTCTCCGTGACGCCCATCGGCGTCGGCGAGGACGTGGGCGAGGAGGTCGCCGAGGCGGTGCGCGTGGTCCGCGCCAGCGGCCTGCCGCACCGCACCGACGCCATGTTCACCAGCGTCGAGGGGGAGTGGGACGAGGTCATGGACGTCGTCAAGCGCGCCGTCGACGCGGTGCGCGCCCGGGCCGGGCGGGTGAGCCTGGTCCTCAAGGCCGACCTGCGCGAGGGCGTCACGGACGGCCTGACCGCCAAGGTCGACCGGGTCGAGCGGCTGCTCGCAGCGTCTCCGGAACCCGCCGCGCCGTCCGCGCGTACCCCCGGTACCGGGCCGGCCGGTCCCGCCTGACCCGCTCCTGCGTGGTCTTCCTGCCCCCTTCTCACCGCTCCTCCGCCGGTCGGCCATCCGCCCAGCACGTCCTTGTGCGCGCGGAGAACTCCAGGGCGAGCGCCGGCGCCATGGGGGCGACGCCGTGCTCCGTCCCGGCGTCCGCCGGACCGGTGAGGAGCAGGCCACCGGGCGCCGGTCGCTCCGGTCCGGCTCGGCCGGGAGCTTGGTCAACTGCTGCGCCCGACGATGAACCTCCCGGGGCGGGGTGCGGGTCCCGTTGAGACGGCGGGACACGGAGCCGGGCTGGATGAGGAGCACCCGGGACCGTGCGGGGGGCGTGAAACGACCGTTGCCGGGGAGACTGGCAACAGGGCGGTTGCCGTTGGCAGTTGCCACTGATGCCGCTCCGGGTCCCGCCCGCCGTCGCGGGGTGGACGGGACCCGGGGGGCGCGCCGACGCGTGCGCACGGGGATCATTGTGCGGTCAAAGCGTGAAGAAGACCGGGTCGCGATCGGGAATTCGGTCTTTTCCGGATCAAGCAGTGCGGCGAGAATACCCCTTCGCGCGAGGAAAGGGCATAAGTGTTCGTCATGCGATCGGGTGATTGGTGAACAGGTGACCCATGCTGTCCCCGACGGGATGGAAATCCGACGAAGATGGGTAAAAGCGCTGTGGGGGCGGCGTGTTGCATGATTCGGTGTTCCCGTTGTCTCCGGAGGGGCGGTCCGCGCCACCCTCAACTGCGCGCACGCGGGAGCCGACCCATGCTCACGACTATCCACACCGCCTACACCGACACCCGGGCGACCGACCTCGCCTGGGCCCTGGGCCGGGAGCCGCTGCCCTCCCTGGCCACCCTCGATCTCGAACTCGCGGACGCGCGGGTGCAATTGCGGGTTCTGGGGGCCTCGCACCAAGTGCTGCTCGACTGCCGCGAGGGCACCTGCTCGGAAACGGTCGCCTGCATGCCCGGCAGCAATACGCCGCTGCCGCTGGGGGTTTCCAAGCGCCTGGGGAATTTCGAATATGAATTCGCCGCCCGCGTCGAAAGCCTGAGCGCCGGGTCTTTCGCCGGCCGCGCGCAGGAACTGCTCGCGCTGGTCGCCGACCATCCGCACGGCCTGGCCGGACTTTTCCCGGGCGACCCCAACGCGTTCACCGCCCTGCTGGCCCACCGCCGGGGAGGCCAGGTCCACTGGCGCACCTGGCACGCCTATCCGCAGGAGCGGCGCCTGGTCGCGACCCGCACACGGGTCAGCGGCACGCGGGAGTACGAGAAGTCCACTCCTGTGGGTGACAGGGAGAATGCGGTGTGTGACGTAACGTTCGGTTCATGATCGAGACGCCCGAAGCCGAGCGCTCGCCGGTCGAGCACTCGCCGGTCGTCGCGCTGCCCGTGTCGGCGGGACTCGGGCGGTTCCTGGTGCTGGTCGCCGTCTTCGTCTGCGCCGCCTGCGGCCTGGTGTACGAGCTGGAGCTGATCGCCCTCGCCGACTATCTCGTCGGGGACACCGTCACCCACACCTCCATCGTGCTGTCCACGATGGTCTTCGCCATGGGCCTCGGCTCGCTGGCCGCCAAGCGGCTGCGGCGCCGCGCCTCGGTGAACTTCGGGCTGATCGAGGCCCTGCTGGCCCTCATCGGCGGCTGCTCCGCGACCGTCCTCTACCTCAGCCTGCTCTGGTTCGGCGGGGCCCGGCCGCTGCTGGTGGCCTTCTCGCTCGCCATGGGCGTGCTGATCGGCGCCGAGATGCCGCTGCTGATGACGCTCATCCAGCGCATCCGCGAGCAGGACGCGGGCCGGGCCGTGGCCGATCTGTCCGCCGCGGACTACGTGGGCGCGCTGCTCGGCGGCCTGGCGTTCCCCTTCCTGCTGCTCCCGCTGCTCGGCCGGCTCAACGCGGCCCTGTGCACCGGCGTGGTCAACGCGCTGGCCGGCGCGGTGGTGGTGCTGTGGCTCTTCCGGGAAGACCTGTCGCGGCGTGCCCGGCGGCGCATCCTCCTGCTCAACGTGGGCGTGACGGCCGTGCTGCTGGCCTGCGTCCCGGCGGTGGGCCCGCTGGAGCGGGCCGCCGAGCGCGCCCTGATCCGTCCGGTGCCCGCCGAGGTCGCCGCCCAGGTGGCGGCGGATCCGGCGGACGGCGGCGCGGCGCCGCGATTGGCGTTCATGGTCACACCAGTGCTATACGCGCTTCCGAGTGGGTAGGCTCCGCGCCATGGAGCACGAGGTCTTCCTGCCGTATTCCGTCACCGCCGTGCGCAGCGCGCTGGCCGAGCCGGAGCTGGTGACCCGCTGCGTGCCCGGACTCCAGCTCGCGGCGGAGGCCGACCCCGCGCGGCCGGAGGGGCGGCTGCGCGTGCGCATCGGTTCCTCCACCATCACCTACCGGGGCACGCTGACCCTCACCGGGCGCGGCGAGGGCGTCACGGCGGAGGCCGAGGGCACCGAGGCCAGGGGCTCCGGCACGGTGAGCCTCATCCTCACCGCCGTGCCCCGCGCGATCGGGGACGGGTCGGGCACCACGGTCGCGTTCAGCGCGGTGGTCGAGGGCAAGGGCCGGATCGGTGACTTCACGGCGGCGCAGCGGGAGGCGGCCGGCCGACGGCTGCTGGACCGTTTCGCCGAGGCGCTGGCCGAGGAGCTGGCGGGCGCCGAGACCCCGCCGCCCGCCGCGGTCGGCGGCATCGGGGAGCCCGACGACAACGAGCGGGCCATCCCCGGCATCCCCGCCGCGCCCGAGCCGGAACCCGAGCCCGAGCCCGGCTTCCGCGGTGCGCTGCCGGACATCGAGATCCCGCCGCCCGCCCTCGATCCGGAGGAGGACGAGGAGCCGGCCGTGGCCGCCGCGGCCGGGCCCGAGCCGGAGGCCGATTTCGCGCGGCGCACCATGATCGGGCGCAGCGCGGAGGAGGTCGACCACGCCCCGCCGCGCGGCCGGTATGCCCCCGAGCCCGCCCCGGGCAGCTCGCCCGGCACCGCGGCCAGGCTCCGCTGGGCCGCGCCCGCCGCGGCCGTCGCCCTCGCCTCGGCCGTGCTCGCCGGCCGGGCCCTGCGCCGCCGCCGCTAGCCCGCGCGGCGTCCGGCCTACGTCTCGTCGGCCTGTCGGCTCATGGGCTTCTCCTCTCATGGGGTCAGCGGCTGATCGGATCGTTATGGTCGTGGGGTGACCACCCATGACACCGAGCGCGGCCTCCGTCTGAGCGCCGCCGACGCCGAGCTGGTCCTGCGCCCCGACCAGGGCGGGCGGATCGCGTCGCTGAAGGTCGGCGGCACCGAGCTGCTGCGCCAGGGCGAGCGGTTCGGCTCGTTCGTGATGGCGCCCTGGTGCGGGCGCACCAGGGACGGACGGTTCCGCAACGGCGGCGTCTCCCACCAGCTCCCCGTCGACGCCGCCCCGCACGCCATCCACGGCACGGTCCGCCACCGGCGCTGGCGCACCGCGCGGGCCGACGCCGCCTCGGCCGCCCTGATCTGCGACCTCACCGACCCCTGGCCGTACCCGGGCCGCGTGACGCAGACGGTGGAGCTGGCCGAGGACGGCGCGAGCCTCACGCTGGGCCTCGGCGTGGAGACCCACGGTTCCTCGTTCCCCGCGCAGGCCGGCTGGCACCCGTGGTTCGCACGCACCCTCGGCCCCGGCGGCCGGGGCGCCGAGATCTCGTTCACCGCCGACTGGCAGGAGGAACGCGGCCCCGACCACCTGCCCACCGGCCGCCGCGTCGCGCCCCGGCCCGGCCCCTGGGACGACTGCTTCGGGATGACCGACGGCGTCCGGGTCACCCTCACCTGGCCGGGCGAGCTGGAGCTGACGGTCACCAGCCGCAGCCCGTGGGTGGTGATCTACGACGAGCCGGCCGAGGCCGTGTGCGTCGAGCCGCAGTCCGGACCGCCGGACGGGCTGAACACCCACCCCCGCCTGGTCACCCCGCTGGAGCCGCTGGAGATATCCACCACCTGGGCCTGGCGCAGGCTGTCATAGGGTCATGAGCCATGAGCGTGCGTGACGAACTGCTCCGGCAGATCAAGGACAAGGCCGTCGTCCACGGCAAGGTGATCCTCTCCTCGGGACGCGAGGCGGACTCCTACGTGGACCTGCGCCGCATCACCCTCGACGGCGGTGCGGCGCCCCTGGTCGGCCAGGTGATGCTGGATCTCACGGCGGACCTCGACTACGACGCCGTCGGCGGTCTCACCCTCGGTGCCGACCCCGTGGCCACCGCCATGCTGCACGCCGCCGCGGCCCGCGGCCGGACCCTCGACGCGTTCGTGGTCCGCAAGGCGGGCAAGGCCCACGGCCTCCAGCGCCGGATCGAGGGCCCCGACGTCGCCGGGCGCCGGGTGCTGGCCGTGGAGGACACCTCCACCACCGGCGGCTCGGTCCTCACCGCCGTCGAGGCGCTGCGCGAGGCGGGCGCCGAGGTGGTCGCCGTCGCCGTCATCGTCGAGCGGGGCGCGGCCCCCGCGATCGAGAAGGCGGGGCTTCCCTACTACCGGGCGTACACCCTGGACGACCTCACCTGACCGGCCGACCACCGGCCACCCGTGAGCTGCGCCCATCACGGTGGGTAGTGGTTTCACGTGAAACTGTCGCGCGCTGTCCCGGCCGTGGCAACCGTCTGGGAGGATATTCGAGCAGTCGAACGCAATCCTCACCCCCGAAGGAGCGGACAGATGCCCATCGCGACCCCCGAGGTCTACAACGAGATGCTCGACCGGGCGAAGGCCGGCAAGTTCGCCTACCCGGCGATCAACGTCACCTCGACGCAGACCCTGCACGCCGCGCTGCGCGGCTTCGCCGAGGCGGAGAGCGACGGCATCGTGCAGATCTCCACCGGCGGCGCCGAGTTCCTGGGTGGCCAGTACAGCAAGGACATGGTCTCCGGCGCGGTGGCGCTGGCCGAGTTCGCCCACGTGGTCGCCACCAAGTACCCGGTGAACATCGCGCTGCACACCGACCACTGCCCCAAGGACAAGCTGGACGGCTACGTCCGCCCGCTGCTCGCCCTCTCCCAGGAGCGCGTCGCCCGCGGCGAGAACCCGCTCTTCCAGTCCCACATGTGGGACGGCTCCGCGGAGACGCTGAAGCACAACCTGGAGATCGCGGAGGAGCTGCTCGCCCAGGCCGCCGCCGCCAAGATCATCCTGGAGGTGGAGATCACCCCGACCGGCGGTGAGGAGGACGGCGTCAGCCACGAGATCAACGACGAGCTGTACACCACCGTCGAGGACGCCCTGCGCACCGCAGAGGCCCTGGGCCTGGGCGAGAAGGGCCGCTACCTGCTGGCCGCCTCCTTCGGCAACGTGCACGGCGTCTACAAGCCGGGCAACGTGGTGCTCCGCCCCGAGCTGCTGAAGGACCTCCAGGAGGGCGTCGCCGCGAAGTACGGCCGGCCCGCCCCGTTCGACTTCGTCTTCCACGGCGGCTCCGGCTCCACCCAGGAGGAGATCGCCACCGCGCTGGGCAACGGCGTGGTGAAGATGAACCTCGACACCGACACCCAGTACGCCTTCACCCGCCCGATCGCGGATCACGTCTTCCGCAACTACGACGGCGTGCTGAAGGTGGACGGCGAGGTCGGCAGCAAGAAGACCTACGACCCGCGGAGCTGGGGCAAGCTCGCCGAGGCGGGCATGGCGGAGCGCGTCACCCAGGCGTGCGCCGACCTGCGCTCCACCGGCACCAAACTGAAGTAACGAGCGCGCCCGGGAGGACCGGGCCGCACCGGGGGAGAAACGGCAGACTGGACACCATGGCCATTCACGAGAACCTCCTCGGGGGTCCGCCCCCGACCCACCTGCCCGACGACCCGGAGCCCCGCGAACTGCTCGCGGCAGGCACGGCCCCGGGTGAGGTCGCGGCGAAGTACCCGGCCTCAAGCCTGGCCTGGGCGCAGCTCGCGGACGACGCGTTCGCGGAGGGCCGCACCATCGAGTCCTACGCCTTCGCCCGCACCGGCTACCACCGTGGTCTGGACGCGCTGCGGCGCAGCGGCTGGCGCGGCCAGGGCCCGATCCCGTTCGAGCACGAGCCCAACCGTGGCTTCCTGCGCGCCCTGCACGCCCTGGCCCGCGCCGCCCAGGCCATCGGCGAGCAGGAGGAGTACGAGCGCTGCTCCCAGTTCCTGCGCGACAGCTCGCCCACCGCCGCCGACACGCTGTCCTAGAGCCGAATCCACCGAAACGACAACGGAAGGCGCCCCCGGCAGTCCGGCGGGGGGCGCCTTTCGCGTGCCCGGCGCTATGGGGCGTTCATGCCGGGCTGCTGGACGTTGGCGGAGCCGGTGAGGCGGGCGTAGGCGACGATGTTGGAGTCGTAGCCGCCGTCCTGGGTCCACCGGCCGCCGCAGGTGATCAGGCGCAACTGGGGCGTGTCGACGGTGCCGTAGACCCGCTCGTCGGGGAAGTCGGTCTTCGGGTACTGCTCCACCGAGTCGACGGTGAAGATGGCCGTGGAGCCGTCCTCCCGGTCGATCTCGATGTTCTCGCCGGGGCGCAGCGAGCCGAGGCCCGCGAAGGCGGCCGGGCCGTCGTAGGTGTCCAGGTGTCCGACGAGGATGGCGGCGCCGCGTTCGCCGGGCGCCACGCCGCCCGCGTACCAGGCGGCACGCAGCGCGTCCTCGACGGAGGGCGAGGGCGGGCCGCCGTCGGGCGACAGGTCCGCGCCGAAGACCTCGACATCGGTGGCGAGCTGCGGGATGCGCACCCGGGTCGGGGCGGACCGGGGCAGCGGCGGGGCTACCACGGACGAGGGCTCGCCGGTCAGCGACTGGTCCAGGTTCGCCGTGGATCCGGAGTCGGGCGCGGCGGCGGGGGCGTCGACCGCGCCGGGGCGGGAGACACCTTCCGCGATGCTGCTGGACTCGCGGGCCTCGCTGACGCCGTCCTCCGGGTCGGGGCCGAAGAGCCCGGCGAGCAGCCCCACGGTGACCGCGCTGGTCGCGGCCAGCGTCTCCAGCCGGCGGCAGCGGACGGACAGGCGCTGCTGCCGGGTCTGGGCGGACGGGCGGACGACGGGACGGGGGGGCCGGGCCAGCGTGTGCCGGCGTCCGGCGAACCGGACCAGCGCGCCGAGTCTGCCGAGTCTGCCGAGCCTGCCCGACCGGAGGAGCCGGCCGAGCCTGCCGGTCCTGCCCGGCGGGGCGGGCTGGTCCGGTGGGGCGGCGGGCGTCGCCCCCTCGGCCGTGGCGGAGGCGGGTGCCGGTGCCGGGCCGAGCCTCAGGGCGGCGCGGAGCCGGGCGAGGGTCCGGCCGACGCGGGCCCGGCACCTGGCCGTCAGCCGGGGCGCGGTGCGCCGGTACCACTCGCCGAGGCGGTGCAGAGGCCGGAACAGGACGCGCAGGCGCTTCACCTGCCGCCACAGGAACGGCCTGAGCCGCGGCTGTCGCTTGACCGGCTTGGCCGCGCGCAGCCGCTCCGGCCGCCGGGAGCGTCGCCACCACCGCCGGCGGCCCGGACGCTCCGGCCGCGTGACCCGTTCGGCCCGCCTGGATCCCTTCGGCCTCTTCGGACTCCCCAGCCCCTGGGAACTCTTCGGACTCTTCGTCCGCCGGGGCCGGTCGGCCCGGCCGGGCAGCCCGGACCGCCCGCCCTTTCCGGGGGCCCGGCCCGGCCTGAGCGACGTGGTCCGCTTGCGCGGCTTCGGCCGCTCAGGCCGCTGGAGACCCTTGGTCCGGGGAGCCTTCGGCGCCTTGGGTGCCTTGGCCTTCGGTGCCTTGGGAGCCTTCGGCGGCTTCGGGGCCTTGGGCGCCTTGGGCGTCTTCGGCACCTTGGGCCGCTTCAGCCACCGGAGCCACGGGATCTTGGGCACGCCCGCCTCTCTCAGTAGTGGCTGCCGACGCGGCGGCGGCGGTTGAGGAAGGCGTAGCCGACCGTGCCCGCGATCGCGAGCCCGCCGCCGACGGCCAGGGCCGTCGCCGCCGTGCTCGCGCCGCCCCCGCCGCCGACCGCGCCGCCGAAGCCGGCCGAGGCACCGCCGGTGGGGGCGGTCGCGGTGTAGGTGAAGGAGGTGCTGAGCGTCACGCCGTCGGTGCAGCGGACGTTGACGGTGTACGTGCGGCCGACCGTGAGGCCGCTGCTCCTGATCCGGCCGGTGCCGACCCACTGGTTGCCGCTCTGCTGGAGCGTGATGCTCTGCTGGAACGCCTCCGAGGTGGCCGCACCGCTCGGCTGGCAGCTCGACCTGACGGTGACGGCCGTGTTGGCGCCGCCGGAGCTGGGCGAGATGGTGAGCAGGGTGGTGGGGGAGGGGGTGGTCGTGGTCTGGACGGGATTGGCCCCGTCGTCGACGAGCGTGGCGGGCCCGCCGAGGCCGGCGGCCACGGGGGCGCCGATGCCGAGGGCGAGCACGGCGGTGGCAGCGGCTGCGGTCAGCCGGCTGGTGCGGGGGTGCAGGGACTTCATGGACGGGTGACCTCCGGTCGTCTGCCGCACGCGGGTTTGGCGTGACGGGTTGTCACCTATGCGAACAGTCGGTCACGGAGACCGCATCCGGAGTGCGTCTCAGCGGGTGGTGTGCTGCTCCATCAGGGCAACGGCGGCGGCCCGGACGCCCCTCCCGCGGGCGTCCGGGCCGCCGCCGTCGTCACTTCGATTCCAGGTCCCGCCGCCGGAAGCCCGCCAGGCCCAGCGCGATCAGCCCGGCGGCCAGCGCGGTCAGCACCCCGAGCGGCGTCCACTCCAGCTCGGCGGCCGGCACCTGCGGCACGTGCCCGATGGGGGAGAGGTTGCTGAGCGCGTCCGGCATGTCCGTCAGCTCACCGAGGTAGACCACGACGAAGGCGTACGCCGGAACGATCCACGCCGCCGCCGACGCGCGCGGGAACCAGCCGAAGAGCGCCACCGCGACCCCCGCCGTGACCCACAGCGCGGGCGCGTAGGCGAGCGAGGCCCCGGCCAGCTTCCCCACCAGGTCCGGGTCGTCGGCCGAGGCCGCGCCCGAGAGCCCGAAGCCGAGCCCCGCCGCCAGCATGATCAGCGTGCCGCCGGTCAGCGCGACCACCAGATGGCTGCCGGCCCACCGCGTGCGGGACAGCCCGGTGGCCAGCACCGGCTCGGCCCGCCCGCCGGTCTCCTCGGCCCGCGGCCGGAGCGAGGCCATCACCACGTAGGAGGCGGCGACGATGGCCAGGACGCTCATGATGACGGAGGCGAACGACTCCACGATGTCGCCGCCGAGCGCCGCCACGCTCTCGCGCAGCGTCGCGTTGTCCTCCAGCAGCTCCTCCGCGTCGCCCAGGATCGAGCCGTACATGAGGCTGAACAGCAGCGCCCCGGCGGCGAATCCGGCCAGCACGCCCCGGTGCAGCCGCAGCGCGAAGCCCACCGGGCGGGTGAGCCCGGCGGAGGCGTGCGGGCGGCCGGGGCGCGGCGGCCGGAGCCCGGCGCCGACGTCGCGGCGGGTGCTGAGCCGGTACGCGGCGGCGGCGCAGACGGCGGTCAGCGCCGCGTTGAGCAGCAGCGGCCACCAGCGGTCGTCCACGTAGACGTAGGTGCGCTGGGCCCAGCCGATCGGGGAGAGCCAGGAGAAGACGCCGCTCCCCACGTCGCCCACGGCGCGCAGCGCGTACGCGGCCCCGATGGCGGCCAGGGCCAGCCCGGAGGCGCCCCGCGCGAACGGGGTGATCTGCACGGCCACGGCGGCCACGGCGGCGAACGTGACACCGATCGCGGCGCTGGTCGCGCCGTACAGCAGGGACCCGGAGGCGGTGACGCCCGCCAGGCCCATCCCCGCCAGGGCGCCCGCGAGCAGCAGCGCGAGGAGGAGGTTGGCGGCGACCGCGACGGTGAGCGCCGCGGTCAGGTGGGCGTGGCGGCCCACCACGTTCGACCGGAGCAGCTCGGCCCGCCCGGTCTCCTCCTCGGTCCTGGTGTGCCGGACGACCGTGAGCACGCTCATCAGGCCGACCATGATGCCGAAGAAGCCGATGAGCTGGTGGCCGGTCATCGCGCCGTAGCCGTAGTCGCCGCTCAGGTAGTGCTCGGGCCCGGACATGGCCAGCCCGGCCGGTCCGCCGAGGGTCTCGGCGAGCGAGTCCCGGTCCTCGGCGGTCGCGTACTGGGACTCGAAGCTGGAGACGGAGGAGAGGGTGCCGAACAGCAGGGCGCCGATCCACACCGGCAGCCGCACCCGGTCGCGGCGCAGGTCGAACCGGATGAGGGTGCCCGTGCCGGCCAGCGCGGCACCCCGGTGGCCGGACCGGGCGGCGGGGGAGCCGGCCGGCCGGGTGGCGGTGGCGGTGGTCATCGGTCCGCCTCCGCGCGCCGGTCGCCGTTGTCGCCCTCCAGGGCCCGCAGCTCGTCGCCGTAGTGGCGCAGCATCAGCTCCTCCAGGGTCGGCGGGTGGCTGACGAGGCTGGTCAGGCCGAAGCCGGCGAGCCGCCGGACGGCGCCGTCGAGGTGGGCGCCGTCCACGGTGAAGCGGACCGTGCCCCGCTCGGTGCGCACGTCGTGCACGCCGGGCAGCCCGTCCAGGCCGGTGGCCGGTTCCTTGGTCCGGGCCTCGATGGTCGTCCTGGTGAGGTGGCGCATCTCGCCGAGCGTGCCGGACTGCACGATCTTCCCGAGCCGGATGATGCTGACGCGGTCGGCCAGCTTCTCGACCTGGGCCAGGATGTGGCTGGAGAGCAGCACGGTCCGGCCGGCGGCCTTGGCCTCCCCGACGACGTCCTGGAAGACGACCTCCATCAGCGGGTCGAGCCCGGCCGTCGGCTCGTCGAGGAGCAGCAGCTCGGCGTCGGAGGCGAGGGCGGCCACCAGGGCGACCTTCTGCCGGTTCCCCTTGGAGTAGGTGCGGCCCTTCTTGCCGGGGTCGAGGGCGAAGCGCTCGATCAGCTCGTCCCGGCGCCGCCGGTCGAGACCGCCGCGCAGCCGGGCGAAGAGGTCGATGGCCTCGCCGCCGGTGAGGTTGGGCCACAGCTCGACGTCGCCCGGCACGTACGCCAGGCGCCGGTGCAGCTCGACCGCGTCCGACCAGGGATCCCCGTCCAGCAGCCGGACGGTGCCGGAGTCGGCGCGCAGCAGGCCGAGCAGCACGCGGATCGTGGTGGACTTCCCGGCGCCGTTGGGTCCGAGGAAGCCGTGCACCTGCCCGGTCTCCACCTCCAGGTCGAGGCCGTCGAGGGCCCGGGTCCTGCCGAAGGTCTTCACCAGGCCGGAGACGGTGATGGCGTTGGTTGCCTTGGTCATGTTCCGAAGTTACTGTACTTTCATAAAATTATGAAGTTCGAGAAGCGAAGGCTCTGGGGCCGGATCCGGAAGGTGCCGGATGGGAAGATGACGCGATGACGTACACCGAGGCGATGGCCGCGTTCGTCGAGCGCTTCGCCGCCGACCTCACCGAGGCGGGGATGCAGCGCATGGCCTCCCGGGTCTTCGCCTGCCTGCTGGTCTCGGAGGAGGCCGCGCTCAGCTCCGCCGACCTGTCCGAGCGGCTGCGGATCTCGCCCGCCGCGATCTCCGGAGCCGTGCGCTACCTGGCCCAGGTCCACCTGGTCACCCGCGAGCGGGAGCCCGGCTCCCGGCGCGAGCGCTACCGGCTGCGCCCCAACGCCTGGTACGAGTCGGTCGCCAACCGCGACGCGCTGCTGCGGCGCTGGGCGTCGACCATGCGCGCGGGCATCGACGTCGTCGGCCCCGACAGCAGGGCCGGGCGGCGGATGGCGGAGACCGAGGAGTTCATGCAGTTCCTCCAGGCGGAGTTGCAGGGCATCCTGGAGCGCTGGCGCGAGCACCGCGCCGCCACCCACCGGCCCGCCTCGCATCACCCCGCCACCCACCGTCCCGTGGGGTGATCAGCGGACCGGCACCGCCAGCCGCAGCGCGCCCGGCCGCACCGTCCACGTCCGCGCCCGCGTCGGCCCCGAGTCCACCGCGTCCGCCCGGTAGCTGAACGCGGGCCCGGAGACCGTCACCGACGTCGCCCGGGCCCGCACGTCGCCGTGCCCCGTCTGCCCGGGACTGACCACCACCTCGGCCAGGCCGTTCGCCGCCCGCAGCGAGATCTCCGTCACCGGCCGGTCCCCGTCCGCCAGCACCCGCCCGTCCGCCTCCACCCGCAGCCGCTGCCGGGGCCGGTGCACCGTCCGCCACCACAGCGCTGTCGGCCCCGACAGGCGGGTGCGCTGCGCCGGGATGCCCAGCGCCCCCAGCACCACCCCGCCCGCGTCGTCCGTCAGCACGTCCACCCGCCGGACCCCGCCGGTGAGGATCGCGCGCGAGGCCTTCACCGCGTCGGTCGGCAACCCGAGCGCCCGCGCCACCGCCAGCGTCGGCCCCGGGCCGACCGGCACCATGCCCAGCGGGCTGGCGTCCCCCAGCTCACCGCTGCGCAGCAGCAGCCGGACCGCCCGCAGCAGCGCGCCGTCGTCCCCGACGATCACCACCCGCCGGCCGCCCCGGCGGGCCAGCACCCGCGTCATCGCCTGGGGTTGGTCCAGCACGCACACCTTGACGCCGTCCGCGCCGACACCCGCGCACAGGACATCTCTGGCGATCCGCACCGCTTCCCCGTCCGTCTGCCGAGCCGTCGGGTCGATGACGATGAGCACCTGACTGTTCGCCTCCCGGCTGCGTCTCCCGTAAGCTCTCTGTGCAAGAGCCCCTGTCGCGATTGCGCCAGGGGTTTTCGTCGATCCGGGGCAGCCCTTGCGTAGATGCCCCGCTCGAAAGGGGTGTACGCCTGTGCCCGCACTTGTGCTGCTCGGCGCTCAGTGGGGTGATGAAGGCAAAGGCAAGGCCACCGATCTGCTCGGCGGCTCGGTGGATTACGTGGTGCGTTACCAGGGCGGGAACAACGCCGGCCACACGGTCGTCGTCGGTGACCAGAAGTACGCGCTGCATCTGCTGCCCTCCGGAATCCTCTCCCCCGGCTGCATCCCCGTGATCGGCAACGGGGTCGTCGTCGACCCCGAGGTGCTGCTCGCCGAGCTCAAGGGCCTCCAGGACCGCGGCGTGGACACCTCGCGGCTGCTGCTCAGCGGCAACGCGCACCTGATCACCCCGTACCACCGGACGCTGGACAAGGTGTCCGAACGCTTCCTGGGCAAGCGGAAGATCGGCACCACCGGACGCGGTATCGGGCCCACCTACGCCGACAAGATCAACCGGCAGGGCATCCGCGTCCAGGACCTGTTCGACGAATCGATCCTGCGGCAGAAGGTCGAGGCCGCGCTCGACCACAAGAACCAGGTCCTCGCCAAGCTCTACAACCGCCGCGCCATCGCCCCCGAGCAGGTCGTGGAGGAGCTGCTGGGCTACGCCGAGCAGTTGCGCGGCTTCGTCTGCGACACCGCGCTCGTCCTCAACCAGGCGGTGGACGAGGGCAAGGTCGTGCTGCTGGAGGGCGGCCAGGGCACCCTCCTCGACGTCGACCACGGCACCTATCCGTTCGTCACGTCCTCCAACCCCACCGCGGGCGGCGCCTGCACCGGCTCCGGCATCGGCCCGACCCGGATCACCCGCGTCATCGGCATCCTCAAGGCGTACACCACGCGCGTCGGCGCCGGACCGTTCCCCACCGAGCTGCACGACGCGGACGGCGAGGCGCTGCGCACCATCGGCGGCGAGTTCGGCGTGACGACCGGGCGCGACCGGCGCTGCGGCTGGTTCGACGCGGTGATCGCGCGCTACGCGGTGCGGGTCAACGGGCTGACCGACTTCTTCCTCACCAAGCTCGACGTGCTCACCGGCTGGGAGCGCATCCCGGTCTGCGTCGCGTACGAGATCGACGGCAAGCGGGTGGAGGAGCTGCCCTACAGCCAGTCGGACTTCCACCACGCGGTCCCCGTCTACGAGTACCTGCCGGGCTGGACGGAGAGCCTGTCCGGGGCCAGGACGTTCGAAGACCTGCCGAAGAACGCGCAGGCGTACGTGCTGGCGCTCCAGGAGCTGTCCGGCGCGCCGATCTCCGCGATCGGCGTCGGCCCGGGGCGGGACGAGACGATCGAGATCACCCCGTTCCTGTAGGGGGGCGGGCGAGCGCGAAGGGCGGGCCCGGGGTCTCGGGCCCGCCCTTCACGCGTGGTTCCTCCGGCCGTTCACCCGGACCGGCGGGCGGATCAGTACGCCTCGCGGTTGGCGTCGAACGAGCCGCCGCCGTCCCCGGCGTACGGGGTGAACGTGATGGTGTCGGCCTTGTCGTCGGCCGGCGTCCACTCCAGGCGGTAGGAGGGCAGCGGGTCGCAGTTGCCCGACGTCACGCGGCCGGGACCGACGAGGATGGACGACGCCTCCAGCCCGCCCGAGATCATCGCGGACTCCCAGGTGCAGGAGCCGTCGGACCAGGTGAGGGCCAGCGAGCCGGCGTAGCTGGTGGTCTCGGTCTGGATCGAGTACCCGGAGCCGGTGTACGTCTGGCTGTGGATGTCGTACGGCATGCCGTCCGAGTCGCTCTGCATCTCCGCGGACGTCAGCTCGGCGTGCCACTGCCCCGACGTCCACAGCAGCGTGCTGCCGTTCATCTCCAGGGTCTGGCTCTGGTACGGGTTGCACGTCGCGCCGTCGGGCGAGGCCGCGGTGACGCCGGTGCCGTTGAGGGTGAGTCCGCCGTCGGAGGAGACGAGCTGGGCCTGCTCCTCGCACAGGACCTCGTTGAGCACGGTCCACTGGGTGGCGACCGTGTCGCCGCCGTATCCGCTGTCGATCTCGATGCGCTGGAAGAAGCCGACCTCGTCGCCGTCCTCGTTCAGGACCGGGCCCTCCCAGGCGCCGACGTACTCGGTGCCGACCGTGGCGCTCGGGTCGATCTCCGGGTCTTCGGCGGGCTCGGTCGGCTGGTCGGTCGGACCGCCCGTCGGGGCATCGGTCGGATCGTCCGTGGGGTCGCCGGTCGGGTCGTTGCCGGGGTCGTCGGTGGGCTGGGTGGTCTCGGTGCCGCCGTCGCCCGCCTCGTCGTCCGAGTCGCCGCCGAGGGCGAAGACCGCGACGCCCGCGGCGATCGCGAAGACCGCGACCGCGGCGACGATGATCAGCGCCAGGTTCTTCTTCTTGCCCGCGCCGCCGGGGGCGCCCGGACCGCCGGGGCCTCCGGGACCGCCCGGGTAGGCCGGCCCGTACGGGCCGCCGACCTCGGGCGTGGCGGCCTGCGGGTAGCCGTATCCGGGAGTGCCGGCCTGCGGGTAGCCGTAGCCGCCGGCACCGGGGGGCGGGGGCGTGCCCCAGCCGCCCGTGCTGGGCGGCGGCGGGGTGCCCCAGCCGGGCGGCGGGACGGCGGAGGTCATGGTCGCCATCGCGTCCACGCCCGAGTTGGGCGGCGGGCTCGGCGGCGGCGTGCCCGGCACGCTGAGCTGTGTCGGCGTGGGCGGGGCCGCGGCCGGCGGCGGGGGTGTGGGTATGGCGGTCGGGGGCAGCGGCGTCGGCGCGACGGCCGGCATGGCCGGGGCCGGCTTGCCCAGCGGGATCGGCGGGGCCTGGAGCGGGTCCTCGGAGTCCAGCAGCTCGACGGCGTGCCGGCCGAGCTTCGCGATCAGCGCGCCGGGCAGCCACGGCTCCTCGTCGTCCTCGGGCGACGCGGTCAGCTCCAGCAACTCGTCCAGGCTGGGGCGGTCGGCCGGGTGCTGGGCCAGGCAGCGCTCGATCAGCGGGCGTAGGCCCTCGGGCACCTCGGTCAGGTCCTGCTGGCCCTGCACGATCCGCAGCATCAGGGCGGTCATCGCCGTGTTGGCGTCCCCGAACGGCGTCCGGCCGGTGGCCGCGAAGGTCAGCACCGAGCCCAGGCAGAAGATGTCGCTCGCGGCCGTGAGCACCTCGCCGCGGCACTGCTCGGGCGACATGAACCCGGGCGAGCCCACCGCCGCGCCGGTCCGCGTCAGGCCGTCGCCGCTGCCCTCCAGGGCGCGGGCGATGCCGAAGTCGATGACGCGCGGCCCGTCGATGGTGATCATCACGTTGGACGGCTTCAGGTCGCGGTGCACCAGACCGGCGGCGTGGATGTCCTTCAGCGCCCGCACCAGGCCGTTCGCCAGGATGCGCAGCGTGCGCTCCGGCAGCCTGCCGTAGGTCTGGGCCACGACCTCGTGCAGCGAGGGGCCGGCCACGTAGCCGGTCGCCACCCACGGCGTCTCGGCCTCGGTGTCGCACCCCAGGACGGGGGCGGTCCAGTCGCCGCCGACGGCGCGCGCCGCCTCGACCTCCTGCTGGAACCGCCGGCGGAACTCCGGCTGTGCCGCGAGTTCCGGCTGGACCAGCTTGACGGCCACCGTGCGCCCGCGGTCGGAGCGGGCGAGATACACGCTGCCCATTCCGCCGGCGCCCAATTTCCCCAGCAGCCTGTAGTGGCCCACGCGTTGAGGATCTGTCGGCCCGAGCGGTTTCATGCTGTCTTACTCCTCTTCGCTCCGGTAAGCCCCACGAGAATACGGGCGCCCGTCCACAGTGGGGGGGACAGAGGCCGAACCGTAATCGGTTCCCGGTCCTCCTCGTGAGGTGGGGAGCCGGTGCCGTTTCGTGACGAGGGGCTTACCTAGTCGTTGCGATCCATCTCGGCCGGGTCGGCGGTGAGGTCGTCGAGCCACACCAGGCGGATCGTGTCGTCGTCACCCTCCTCGCTCCACAGCCGGAAGCTGGGGTAGACCTGGCACGGCTCCTCCCCCGGGTTCTCGACGACGACGTCCGGACCGAGGGTGATCTGCCTGCCCTCGACCTTGACGAGGCGATTCTCCCAGACGCACGTGGGCTCCCCGTCCACGGACCTGGCGAAGCGCAGGACGTTGTCGCCGATCGAGCCCTGGCTGATGGTGACGATGTCCTCGATCTCCTGGTCCTCGCTGTTCTGGCCCTCGTCGCGCCACTCGCCGACCAGCGTCTCGGGCACGTCGGCCGTTCCGCTGCGCGGGGCCTGGGTGAGGGTGGCGCTCTGGTCGCTGTACCGCCACTCCATCTCCTCGCCGTTCTCCGACAGGCGCAGGGTCTGGATGGTGTCGTTGTCGCGGCACGACTCGTCGGCCTGCTGCTCGGGGACCGCCCAGTCGGAGCGCTCGGTGAACGCCAGCTCGCCGCCGAAGGAGTCCAGCTCCATCTGGTACGCGCACAGCGTCTCGGCGGTCAGGGTCAGGGCGGTGCCGACGATGTCGCCCTCGCCGCCCTGGTGGATCTCGAAGCGCAGCTCCTTCACCTCGTCGCTGGAGTTGGTGTACTCGCCCTGCCAGGCGCCGAGGTACGCCTCGTCGATGGTGGTGTCGTCCCCGCCGGTGAGCTGCTGGGCGACGATCACGCCGAGGACCGCCATCACGACGAGCACGGCGGCCACCGCGATCCCGGCCGGGACCCGGCGCGAGCGCCGCCCCTGCGTGAGCGGCCGGGGCGCGTAGGGGTTGGGGCCGTAGCCGCCCAGGGAGTTGGGCATCGAGGGGGCCGGCGGCTGGTAGGAGCCGCCGTTCGGCTGCGAGTACGGCGAGGGCAGGGGAGTCGGCCTCGGCTGCGGCGCGGCGTGCGGCGAGGGCCACGCGGGCGTCGGCCTGGGCGTGGCGGGGGCCGGTGAGGCCGGCGGGAGGCCGGGGCTGGTGGGCTGGGCCGGGAGCGCCGTGACGACCGGGTTGTTGGTGCGGCTCTCGGGGTTCTCGGAGTCGAGCAGCTCGACGGCGTGCCGGCCGAGCTGGGCGATCAGCTCGCCGGGCAGCCAGGGCTCGCGGGAGTCGTCCGGCGCGGTGGCGGCCAGCAGCTCGTCGACCGAGGAGCGGCTCCCGGGGTCCTTGGCGAGGCAGCCGGATATGAGCCGGCGCAGGCCCTCCGGTATCTCCGTGAGGTCCGGGGTCTCCTCGGCGATGCGGAACATGAGGATGTGGACGCCCGAGTCGAGCGCGCCGAACGGGGTGCGGCCGGTGGCGGCGTAGGCGAGCAGCGAGCCGAGGCAGAACACGTCGCTGGCGGGGGTCAGCCGCTGGCCGCGCACCTGCTCGGGGGACATGAAGCCGGGGGAGCCGACCGTGGCGCCGGTCCGGGTGAGCGCCTCGCCGGTCTGCTCCAGGGCGCGGGCGATCCCGAAGTCGATGACGCGCGGCCCGTCGATGGTGACCAGCACGTTGGACGGCTTCAGGTCCCGGTGCACCAGGCCGGCGCCGTGGATGTCGCGCAGGGCGTGGGCCAGGCCGTTGGCCAGCAGGCGCACGCTGCGCTCGGGCAGCGGGCCGAAGTCGCGGCCGACCACCTCGTGCAGCGACGGGCCGGCGATGTACCCGGTGGCCACCCAGGGCGTGGCCGCCTCGGTGTCGGAGTCCAGAACGGGAGCGGTCCACCGGCCCCCGACCCGGCGCGCCGCGGTGATCTCCAGTGCGAAACGGCGTCTGAAGTCCGGTTCCCTGGCGAGCTCGGACCTGATCGTCTTCACCGCCACGGTGCGCCCGCGCTCGGAGCGGGCCAGGAAGACCTGCCCCATCCCCCCTTCCCCGAGCCTGCCGAGCAGCCGGTACTGCCCGATCCGGTGCGGGTCGTCTGGCATCAGCCGGTCCATGTGGAGCAGCTCCCCCGATGTGTCGTTGGTTGCCTCACCGAGGATAGAGGTGAACGCCCCGGCAGCCTATGCGGGCGGCTCGGGACCCCGCCCGGTCGGCGTCTCGTCGTCGAGCCGGTCCAGCGCCTCGGACAGCCGCGTCACCGCGCTCAGCGTCGCGGCGAACTCGCGCTCGCCGCCGAGCGCCCGCGCGAGCCGGCCGGCGAACTCCGCGTGCCCGGGGCCGATGCGGGCGATGGCGGCCCGGCCCTCGGCGGTGGGGGTGAGCAGCTTGGCCCTGCGGTGGGCCGGGTTGGGCTCGTACGCCGCCAGGCCGCGCTCCACGAGCAGGTCCGCGACGCGCTGCACGCTCTGCCGGGTGATGCCCATGACCCGCGCGATGCCCGCCACCGGCAGCGGCTCGGTCAGCACCGCGCCCAGCACCTGCCACCACGCGGCCGTCAGCCCGGCGGGCCGCGCCAGCCGCTCGGCCACGGACAGGAACTGCCCGTTGAGCCGGAAGACGGCGAGCGCGGTCCCGGACAGCAGCTCCTGGTGGCGGGCCACCGCGTCGCTCATCCGGCCGCCGCCAGGATCTCGTAGGCGGAGGCGTCCGAGTGCGCGAAGAGCCGGAACCAGGCGTCCAGCACCTCGGGCGTGAAGACGCCGAGCCGGGCGAAGATCTCCCGCGCGAACGCCTCCGGGTCGGTGGGCCGGGCCGTGATGACGTCCCGGTCGGTGACCGCGTCGGCGTCCTGGTAACGGTCCGCGCCCGCGTACCCGGTGAGCGCCATCTCCTCGGCCGTGAGGCCCGTGTGCGTCCGGTCGTCCAGCAGCCCCTCGCGGGCCAGGCCGACCGTGGCGCCGCAGATCCCCGCGACCGGCACGCCGGCCTCGACGAAGCGGCGCGCGGCGCGGGCGAACGGCGCGAGCGACGAGCCCTCCATCCACAGCTCCGCGCCCGGCAGGATGAGCAGCGCGCTGTCCTCGGGCCGCAGGGCGTCGAGGGTGATCTCCGGCAGCCAGCGCACCCCGCCGATCGTGGTGACCGGATCCATGGACGGACCGACGGCCACCACGCGGTATCCGCAGCGGGCCAGCCCGGCGACGGCGTGGCCGGGCTCCCAGTCGGCGAGTGTGTCGTAGACGGCGAGGTGGACAGTGGTGCTCATGGTGGCCTCCCGGCACTGCGTTGATGACAGCATCCTGTCTTAATGGCAGCGTCCTGTCAATCGTGGAAAACGTGGGTAGGCTGTGCTGCCGTGATCCAACGCAGCACCTTGCGCGAACAGCTCGCGGACGCCCTCCGGGAGGAAATCCTGGCCGGACGGCTCGCTCCCGGCGGGGAGTTCACCGTCCGGGAGATCGCCGAGCAGTACGGCGTCTCCGCGACCCCGGTACGGGAAGCGCTGGTCGACCTGTCCGCGCAGGGGCTGCTGGAGGTCGAGCAGCACCGGGGCTTCCGGATCAAGCGGTTCTCGCTGGCCGACTTCCGCTACATGATCGAGGCTCAGACCCTGGTGAGCGACGGGATTTTGCACCACAACCCGGCGTTAAGCCTGCGCGAGGCGGTTCCGGAGGCGTTCACCTCCATCCGCCGCCGCGCCGCCGCCGCCCGGCAGGCCGCCCTCGCCGGCGACCTCGACATCCTCATCGCCTACGACCTGCGCTTCTGGCGCGAGCTGGACGGGCTGCTCGGCAACCCGCACATCGGGGAGTTCCTCGACCGGCTGCGCGTCGCCTGCTGGGCGTTCACCGTGCCGCACCTGCGCCGACAGACGACCGGCCTGGCCGGACGGCTGTGGGCCGGTCATCTCGAACTCGCCGACGCCGTCGAACGCAAGGACACCGCCGAGGCCGACCGCCTGCTGCGCGCCCACCGCGCGCACGCGCTGGCCCTGGCAACGCAACTCGCCGACTAGGCTGACAGGTGCCGAACCGTCCGAGAGAGCGCCGAGAGAGAGCCGCTTCGTGGCCTGTGACCTGTGGCTGGTCCCCCTCGTCGATGTGCTGTGCCACAGCCCCGACAACCCCTTCGCGGAAGAACTCGCCGAGTACGACCGGGCCCTGGCCGAGGCGGGACTGCCGCCGGTGCCGGTCCACGGGTACGTCCCCGGCATGTCGGGAGCCGTCGCCCCCGTCGCGGGGTTCGACTACGCGGCGCTCCATCTGCTGCGCCGGGCGTACCTCCTCCAGCTGAGCGGGCTGCCCGTCACGCCCGCCGAGGAACTGGACGGCGACTACCAGCAGTTGCTGGAGATGTTCGAGACGAGCGCCCAGCAGGCGCACCTCGTCTGGCACTTCGACCACGCGGGCGCCTACGTCCCGGTCGACTTCCCGCACCCGCTGGTCAACGAGTCCCTGCTGGCCGGCGGCGGC
>NZ_JBPQTQ010000068.1:0-31338 GCF_051386415.1 Streptomyces sp. URMC 129 | reverse complement strand
GCCGTCGCTGGGCCTGTCGCCGCAGATGACCGCGCGGATCGCGCGGACGGTACGGGAGATCCCCGCGCACCCATCGCCCCGGCCCGGAGGTTGTCCGCCACCGTCATCCGCGCGAACACCCGCCGTCCCTCGGGCACCTGCACCACACCCGCCGCCACGATCCGGGCCGCCGCAGCGCCGTGCAGCCGCTTCTCCCCGAACGTGACGCTCCCCCCGGCGACCCGGCCGCCGTGGAAACGCAGAGTGCCCGAAACAGCCCGCAGCAAGGTCGACTTCCCCGCGCCGTTCGCTCCCAGCACAGCGGTCACCGCACCCCCGGGCACGTCCACCGACACGTCGGACAGCGCACGCACCGGGCCGTACTCCACGCACAGCCCTCGCACCCGCAACACATCAGCCGTCATCGGCCGACTCCTCTCGGACGCGGCGGCCGGGACGGAACGTGGTGGAAAGCCGGGCAGGTCGCATGTGAGGTGGCTGGCCACCGGGGAGCGGATCTGGCGGCAAGCCAGGTGATTTTCGGCATGGGCACCTCCTGTGTGCGCACATCGACGTACGCGGCATCCGGAGAAGAGCTGGGCAGAAGAAGCCCTTCTCGATGAGTGGCTGGCAAAGTAGGCCCGTCAGGAAAGTCCCGTCAATAATTCCGACAAAATTCGCCGGGAAGTGATTCGGCCGGGTGTTCCATAGGCAACGGCTAACGGTGCGACCGGAAACGTGTCTTTGACCGCTCCGATCCATCCCCCGTTGAATGGGGGAGCGACATGACGAGTCCGTGTAACTGTCGTCGCGTATTCCGTCGCCGCGCCCGATCGCGCCCTGCCAGAGGAACGGCGAAACACCGCAAGCAACACGGTCGTACGTGGCTGCCTCGGTCAACTGATGAAGTTCCAGAAGGAGAAGGCATATGAGGGACGCGGTCATCGTCGATGCGGTCCGCACGCCCGTGGGCAAACGCAATGGCTCGCTCGTCGGTATTCACCCCGCGGATCTCTCCGCCCACGTGCTGAAGGCCCTCGTCGCCCGCAACGGGGTGGAACCCGCCGAGATCGACGACGTCGTATGGGGATGCGTCAGCCAGGTCGGTGACCAGGCGGGAAACGTCGGACGGGTGGCCGTGCTGGCCGCGGGTTGGCCGGAGTCCGTACCGGGCACGACGGTCGACCGTCGGTGCGGCTCCAGCCAGCAGGCGGTTCACTTCGCGGCCGCGGGGGTGATCGCCGGGCACTACGACATCGCGATCGCCGGCGGCGTCGAGTCCATGAGCCGTGTGCCCATGGGGTCGGCGGCGCGGGACGGACACCCCGTTCCCGGACATGTCCTGGAGCGCTACGGCGTGGACGGATTCAACCAGGGGATCGGCGCGGAGATGATCGCCGAACGGTGGGGCTTCTCCCGGCGGCGACTGGACGAGTACGCCGCGCGGTCACACGCCCGGGCGGCGACTGCCGTGGACTCCGGTGCCCTCGACGGCCAGCTCGCCCCGGTCGACGGCGTGCTGCGGACCGATGAGGGCATCCGGCGGGGTTCGTCGGTGGAGACGCTCGCCGGGTTGAACACCGCCTTCCGCGAGGACGGTGTGATCACCGCGGGCAACGCGTCCCAGATATCGGACGGCTCCGGTGCCCTGCTCATCACGTCGGGCGAGTACGCCCGGGCACGAGGTCTGCGGCCCATGGCCCGGATCCACACGGCCGTGCTGGCCGGGGACGACCCGGTCATCATGCTCACCGCGCCGATCGCGGCGACGGCGAAGGCACTGAAGAAGGCCGGGCTGGGGATGAGCGACATCGGCGTGTTCGAGGTCAACGAGGCGTTCGCGCCGGTGCCGCTGGCATGGCAGGCGGAGACCGGGGGAGCCGATGACCGGCTCAACCCGCTGGGCGGGGCGATCGCGGTGGGGCATCCTCTCGGCGGTTCGGGCGCCATCCTGATGACACGTCTCGTGCACCACATGAAGGACCAGGGCATTCGCTACGGCCTGCAGACGATGTGCGAAGCGGGCGGCCTGGCCAACGCGACCGTCCTCGAACTGCTCTGAAGCCATCACCTTCGGCGGCGGCCCGCCGGGCCACACGCCCCGGGCCGACCCGCTCCGACGAATGACGGGTGCGGATCCGCACAGAGAAAGGCAGGACACACGCATGCGTTTGGAAGGACTGTCCACCGCCGTCACCGGAGGCGCCTCCGGGCTCGGGCTGGCCACGGCCCGGCGGCTGGTCGCCGCGGGCGGCAGGGTCACCGTCATCGACCTGCCCACGTCCAGCGGTGCGGCCGTCGCCGCGGAGCTCGGTCCGGCCGTCCGGTTCGTCGCGGCCGACGTCACCGACGCCGAGCAGTTCGCCGCGGCGCTCGACGCGGCCGACGCGCACGGCCCGCTCCGTGGCCTCGTCCACTGCGCCGGTGCCAGCCGGAAGGTCAGGCTGCTCGACAAGGAGGGCAACCCGGGGTCCGCGGAGGACTTCGAGTGGGTGATCAAGCTCAACCTGACCGGCTCCTTCAACGCGCTGCGGCTCGGCGCGGCCCGCATGGCCGGCCACGAGGAGACCGACGGCGAGCGCGGCGCCATCGTGCTCACCGCGTCGGTCGCCGCCTACGAGGGGCAGATCGGTCAGATCCCCTACACCGCGTCGAAGGCAGGCATCGTGGGGATGACCCTCACCGCCGCACGCGACCTGGCGAGCAAGTCGATCAGGGTGTGCACCATCGCCCCCGGGATCATGGACACCCCGCTGCTGGCCCGCCTGCGCGAGGACGTCCGGACCTCCCTGGCGGCTGCCGTACCCAACCCCGCCCGGCTCGGCCGCACGGACGAGTTCGCGCGCCTGGCCGGCCACATCCTGGAGAACGGCTACCTCAACGGGGAGACCATCCGGCTCGACGGCGCCATACGGATGGCACCGCGCTGACCGGCGCCGGAGCGCGACCGACACCTTAGAGTGGGCCCGTGGATCTGCACCAGATCGAGTACTTTCTCGCGGTCGTCGACCACAAGGGCATCAACGCGGCGGCGACCGCGCTCGATCTCGCCCAGCCCACGGTGTCCCATGCCGTCAGGGCCCTGGAACGCGAGCTGGGTGTCCCGCTGTTCCACCGGATCGGCCGCGGCATGGTGCTGACCTCGGCCGGTCACAGCCTGGTGGGGCCCGCGCGCCGGATTCTCCGGGATGTCGTCGCCGCCGAAGGCACATGGGTCGACGCGGCCGGCCGGCCGCGTGGCCGGCTGGACATCGTCGCCATGCCCGCCCTGTCGGTGGATCCGGTGGCACGACTCGTCGGTGCCTTCCGGCAGGAGTTCCCCCAGGTGTCCGTCCGCATCGGTGATCTGCGCGACGAGGCGATCGGTGTCTCGCTGGTCAGGGATGGCCACTGCGAGATCGTCGCATGCCACCTGCCGACCCCGGACAGCGCCGGCCTGGAGGTCTGCGAGCTGGGGACGCAGGAGTGGTGGCTCGTTCTGCCTCCGGGCTCGCCGGCACCACCGGAAGACCCGCTGCCCCTGTCCGCGCTCCCGGACCTGCCCCAGGTCGTCGCGCCGCGGGGTTTCCCGCAGACGGACGAGGTCGAGCGCACCGTCGGGGAGGCCGGCCGGGTGCTGCGGACCGCGGTCGTCGTGCAGCACCGCGAGGCGCGGTTGCCCTTCGTCCTCGCCGGAGTGGGCGGCAGTTTCATGGAGCGGTCGACAGCCGAGGCGGCGGCGGCCCGGGGGGCGGTGGTGCGTGCCGTGACGCCTCGGATCAGCCGCGCGTACGGCCTGGTGTACGACGCTTCGACGCTGTCGTCGGCGGGTCGGGCCTTTGTGGAGCTGGCTCGTTCGCGCGCTCCGCGCGCATGACCTCGGCGACGCCCATGAACGCCTCGGCCGCCGGAGACAGGGGGCCCGGGCGGAACACGAAGCCCACAGAGCGCCGGATCAGCGGTGTGGTCGAGCGCACGACCACACCGCTGACCTCGCTCTCGGCGATGCGCCGGGGAAGGAACGTGGCGCCCGCGCCGTGCCTGACCAGCTCCCAGACGGCTTGCCGGTGAGCGCATTCGACGGCGACATGGCCGATCGCCCGGTCCAGCGCGTCGTGGACGCGGGCTCCGCCGTGGATGTCCGAGAACTCCAGGACCAGCGGGATCCCGGCGACGGCGTCGAGCGGCACCGGATCGGGCAGCCCGGCCGCCAGGGCGGGAGGCAGCACGATGACGATGTCCTGCGACCACAGCTCCCGGGTCCGCAGCGCGTCGTCGGCGAGCGGCAGTTCCGTCAGGCCCAGCTCCGTCTGCCCCCGGCGGACCTGACCGACGACACCGGCCGAGCTGCCGGGATCGAGCACGCTCACCAGGACGCCGGGATGACGCCGCTGGAACCTGCTGGTCATCTCCGGGAGGGGATCGACGGCCAGGGTCGACAGGGCGGAGATCTCCAGGCGCCCGGTGACCAGCTCCCTGACCGAGCGCACCTTCTCCCGGGCGTGGTCGAGATCGGCCAGTATCCGTCTCGCCGGTCCGACGAACGACTCTCCGTCGGCGGTCAGGGTGAGCTGCCTGCCCGAGCGGTCGAACAGCTGGACATCGAGCTGCCGCTCCAGGTGGCGGATGGCCTGGGACAGCGACGGCTGTGAGATGTAGAGCGCCTGCGCGGCCCGCGTCACGCTCCCATGATCGACGACGCTGACGAAGTACTCGACGAGGCGGAGATCCACAGCAGCATGCTAGGCCACCTCCAGCCGGTTGGTGCCGCGCGTGGGCCGCTCTGACCTGCGGACATAGGTTGCGGGAATAGGTCCGTGCGCAGCTGGGTCTTTGTGCGCCGCCGGTGGGCGGTGATGCACTCGGGTGGCCGGAGCGGACGCGAAAGCAGCACGCGCGTCGGCCGGCCGGTGATCCCGAGGATTGTGAGTGCCCATCGTGACAACGGAAACAACGGATGGCGACGAGTCGGTGCTCGTCACGCGCAAGGGCTCTGTGCTCACCCTGACGCTCAACCGCCCTCACCGCAAGAACGCGATGGACCCGGAGGCATGGTCGCGGCTGGAGCACGCGCTGCGGAACGCACGCGAGGACGAGGGCGTGCGGGTGGTGGTCATCGCCGGGGCAGGAGGTGACTTCTGCGCGGGCGCCGATCTGAAGGGAGTGCGGGCGGAAAGGCACCCGCTGCACCGCATGCGCTGGTACGCCGACATCGTTCTGGCGCTGCACGACATGCCGAAGCCCGTCGTCGCGAAGGTGGAAGGTGTCGCCGTCGGTGCCGGCTGGAATCTGGCGCTCGGCTGCGATCTCGTGGTGGCGTCGACGACCGCGCGTTTCTCCCAGATCTTCGCCCGCCGGGGCCTCTCCCTGGATTTCGGCGGCTCCTGGCTCCTGCCCCGATTCGTCGGATTGCAGCAGGCGAAGCGCCTCGCCCTGCTGGCGGAATTCGTCGATGCCGAGGAGGCCCTGGGACTCGGCCTCGTCACGTGGGTGAAATCACCGGAGGAGATCCACGACTTCGTCGAGGACATCGCGGCTCGCCTGGCGGAAGGCCCGCCCATCGCGATGGCGCAGTCGAAACTTCTGCTCAACGAGGCGGTCACCCGGCCGCTGAGGGAAGCGCTGGAAAGCGAGGCACGCGCGCAGGCGGTCAATTACGCCACCGATGCCCCCGTCGCCAAGCAAGCCTTCCTGAACAGGACCGAGCCGGAGTTCGCGGGGAAATGGCTGCTGTGATGTCGACGAGGTCCGATAGCGCGACGCCGGCGATTCGCCAGTGAGGAATGTACCGATGACGACAACCGATGTGAAGGAAGCCGGCACCGACGACGAGGTGCTGGTCGGCTACCGGCCCGGGATCATGGTGATCACGATCAACCGGCCCCGTGCGAAGAACGCCGTCACCAGGGCGGTGGCGGAACGTATCGCGACCGCGCTCGACGAACTCGACCACCGGGCCGACCTGTTGGTCGGCGTCATCACCGGCGCCGGTGGCACGTTCTGCGCGGGCATGGACCTCAAGGGATTCCTGCGCGGCGAACGGCCCAGCATCGAGGGCCGGGGATTCGCCGGCGTGACCGAGGCCCCACCCAAGAAGCCGCTGATCGCCGCGGTGGAGGGCTACGCGCTGGCAGGCGGCTGCGAGATCGTCCTGGCCTGTGACCTCGTCGTCGCCGCACGCTCCGCCAGATTCGGGATTCCCGAGGTGAAGCGCGGTCTGGTCGCCGCGGGAGGCGGACTGCTGCGCCTGCCGCACCGCGTACCCGAGCAGATCGCGATGGAACTGGCCCTCACCGGGGACATGCTGTCCGCGGAGCGCGCTTACCAGGTGGGCCTGGTCAACAGCCTCACCGCGGAGGGCGGCGCCCTGGACGGAGCGCTGGAACTCGGCGCCCGGATCGCCGCCAACGGCCCTCTCGCCGTCCTGGCCGGCAAGCGCGTCATCCGTGAACACCAGCAGTGGCCGGAGCAGGAGCGATTCGTCCGCCAGCGGGACATCGTCGAGCCCGTCCTCGCCTCCGAGGACGCCAAGGAAGGCGCCCGGGCCTTCGCCGAGAAGCGCCGGCCGAACTGGCGGGCACGATGAGCGGGCGCACCAGGAACGCCACGACCACCGGTCGGCCGGACGGCTCGGCGCGGCGGTCCGAGGCGGCGTCGCTCGACGCGTCACAGCCGTTGCACGGCATGCGGATCATCGAACTGTCGAGCTACGTCGCCTCCCCCCTGAGCGGTATGACGCTGGCCCAGCTCGGCGCCGACGTGATCCGCGTCGAGCCGCTCGGCGGTGCCCAGGACCGCACCCGCTGGCCGCGGGCCCGGAGCGGCACGAGTCTGCTCTGGTCAGGGATGAACAAGGGCAAACGGGCCGTCGAGGTGGACCTTGCGTCCAAGCGTGGCCGCGACCTGGTGGCGGACCTGATCGTCGGCGGAGGACCGCGCGGCGGGATCGTGATCAGCAACTCCGAGCGGTACCCCGATCTGACGTACGAGGTGCTGCGCATTCGCCGGCCCGACCTCGTCCACGTGCAGCTCACCGGTCGTCGTGACGGGGCGACCGCGGTGGACTACACGGTCCAGGCGACGACCGGGTTCGCGTGGCTGACCGGTGCGCAGGACTCGACGCAGCCGGTCAACAACGTGCTGCCGGCCTGGGATGTGGCGGCGGGGCTCTATCTGACGGCCGGGCTGCTGGCCGCCGAACGCCACCGGCTCCTCACCGGTGAGGGACAGCAGGTACGGATCGCGCTGGAGGATGTCGCGATCGCGATCGCGGGAAGTCTCGGGTATCTCGCGGAGGCACAGCTCACCACCCCGCGCCGGCGCGACGGCAATCACCTCTACGGCACCTTCGGGCGGGACTTCGGGACGGCGGACGGGGAACGGCTGATGATCGTCGTCCTCACGCTCCGGCACTGGCGCGACCTGCTGGCGGCGACCGGCCTCACCGGGGCGGTCTCGGCGCTGGGCACCGCGCTGGGCGTCGACTTCGACGACGACGACGAACGCTACCGGCACCGCGCGGTGCTCGGCGGACTGCTGGCGGAGTGGTTCGGGAGGCACACTTTCGCGGAGGCGGAGGCGGCGCTGAGCCCCGCCCGGGTGCTGTGGTCGCGGTACCGGACGTTCGCCGACCTCGTCGCCGACGGCGCCGGGACGCTGCGCTCGAACCCCTTGCTGAGGGAGCTGGACCAGCCCGGAGTAGGTACGCATCTGGCGCCCGGTTCGCCGGTGGTCATGGACGGGCGGCAGTCGCCGCCGAAGGCGTCACCCCAGGTGGGTCAGCACACCGAGGAGGTCCTGCGGGCCGAACTCGGGTTGTCCGAGGCGGAGGTGCGTGAACTGCGCGGCCTCGGAGTCATCCGGCGGTGATGGCCATGACCACGACCCGCCCCCATCCGGTCGCGCCGGGCGTCCGCGCCCCGGGCGAGAAAGGAAGACCCGTGGCCGATCTGGAGTACGCGGTACACGACCACATCGCGACCATCCTGCTGAACCGGCCGGAGCGCAGGAACGCCTTCACCCTGGCCATGGTCGACGCCTGGGCGGACGCGCTGACGCGGGCCCAGCGCGACCCGGACGTGCGCGTGATCGTCGTCACCGGAGCGGGCGGCTCGTTCTGCTCCGGGGTGGACCTCTCGGAGTTCAGGGGCGAGCAGCGGTCCCCGCTGGCGGAGAAGGAACTGTTGGCCAAGCGTGTGCACCGGGTCGCTCTCACCCTGGAGGAGGTCGACAAGCCGGTGATCGCCGCCGTCGCCGGACCCGCCGTGGGCGCGGGGATGGACATGGCGCTGCTGTGCGACCTGCGGTTCGCCGACCGCAGCGCCCGCTTCTCCGAGGGCTACATCACGGTCGGGCTCGTCCCGGGCGACGGCGGCTGCTGGCTGCTGCCCCGTGCCGTCGGCACCTCGACCGCGCTACGACTGCTGTGGACCGGGGACTTCGTGGACGCCGACGAGGCGCTGCGCATCGGCCTCGTCGACGAGGTGCACGACGACGGGGACCTGATGGACGCGGTGTACGCGTACGCCGCCCGGCTGGCCCGGCGCCCGCCGGTCGCCGTCCAGACCATCAAGCGCGCCGTGCGGCAGGGCGCCCGGCACGACCTGCGCACCGCACTCGACCTCATCTCCTCCCACTTGGCGGTGATCAGCACGACCGAGGACTCGCGGGAGGCGTTCGCCGCCTTCCGGGAGAAACGTCCGGGAGTCTTCACCGGCCACTGACAGCAGGGCTCCCCGCCCGCACACCACCATCTGTGAGGTCACCGTGGACCGTTCCCAGAGATCCGGCCCCCACGCCGCGCTCCGTGACGACGTACGACAGCTCACGGCGGAGTGGCGCTCCGCCGGACGCTACATCCCCCGCAGCGACGCGTGGCTGCGCTCCTTCGACCTGGAGTTCAGCAAGGAACTCGCCGCTCGCGGACTGATCGCCATGACCTACCCGGAAGAGTTCGGCGGGGCCGGACGCACCAACGTCGAGCGGCTGGCCGTCACCGAGGAACTGCTGCGCGCCGGGGCGCCGGTGGCGGCGCACTGGATCGGTGACCGGCAGATCGGGCCGGCGATCCTGCGGCACGGCACGCGGGAGCTGCGGGAGGAGATCCTGCCCCGGATCGCCTCGGCCGAGGCCGTCTTCTGCCTCGGCATGAGCGAACCCGAGGCGGGCTCGGACCTCGCCGCGGTCCGTACCTCGGCCAAGCCGGTCGACGGCGGCTGGCTGATCACCGGCCACAAGATCTGGACCAGCCACGCCCACCGGGCAACACACGCCTACGTGCTCGCCCGGACCGCGCGCGGCGCGCGCAAGCACGACGGGCTCACCGAGTTCATCCTCGACATGGACGCCGACGGCGTCTCCGTGACACCGATCGCCGACCTCACCGGCGAGCACCACTTCAACGAGATGCGCTTCGAGGACGTCTTCGTGCCCGCGCGCCGGGTGGTCGGCGAGGTGGGCAACGGCTGGCGGCAGGTCGTCGAGCAGCTCGCCTTCGAGCGAGGCGGCGCGGAGCGGGCCTTGTCGAGCTACCCCGTGCTCACCGCGCTGATCGCGCACACGGCCGAACAGGACCGCCCCGAGCTGCGAACCCTCCTCGGCTCACTGATCGCCCGCTTGGCTGTGCTGCGCCGGCTGTGCTGGGACGTGGCCCGGGCCATGGACGCCGGCCAGGCCCCCGTTCAGCAGGCCGCGGCGCTGAAGTACCTCGGCAACGCCTTCGAGCGCGATGTCATCGAGGCCATGAGGCACACCGACCTGTGCCAGGACCCCACCCCCGGCAGCGCGTTCGGACAGGCCCTGCTCGCCTCGCCCGGCTTCGGGCTGCGCGGCGGCGCTGCCGAGGTGCTGCTGTCCCTGATCGCCCGGCAGGAGACGCAGGCATGAGCCAGTTCGCCACCGAGCTGCGGACGCTGATCGACGACCTGGTCACCGTGCGCGAGGACGCCGCCGACAGTGCCGAGGCGCTCGAACTGTGGAACACCCTCCGCGAACTCGAACTGCCCCGGATCGGCATCCCGGACGAGCGGGGCGGAGCGGGCGGCGCTCTCGACGACCTGCTCGTGGTGGTCGACGCCCTCGCCGCACACGGCGTCGGCGTGCCCGTCGTCGAGGCGTCCGTCGCCGACTGGACACTCAGCCACGCCCATCCCCTCGGGGAGGAACTGAGCACCATCGCGCTGCTCGCCGAGGCGGTCGACGCGACGGCGGGGCCGCTCACCGCCGAACTGCGTGCCGTTCCCTGGGCCCGCCACGCCGACCGGCTGGTGCTCTGCGCGCCGGGGAGCCCGACGCTGGCCGTCGATCTCCGCCACCCCTCGGTGACCGTCCGCGCCGGCGAGAACCTGGCCGGGGAACCGCGGGACACCGTGACACTGGCCGGTACGCCCGCCGTGCCCGTCGCCGGGGCACCCGACGCCCAGACGGTCCGCGCACGCCTCGCGCTGCTGTGGTCGACCGCCGTCGTGGGCGCCGCCCGGGGCGCCCACCGACTGACCAGGACCTATGTCTCGGAACGCCACCAGTTCGGCGCTCCACTGCTGCGGATTCCCGCGGTCGCGGGCGGCCTCGCCCTCATGCGCGTGCATCTCCTGCAGGCTGAAGCGGCGCTGGCCCACGCCCGGGAAGAAGCCGACGACACAACCAGCCCCGACCGGGCCGCCGCGGCTGTCGCCGTCGCGCGGATCACCACCGCGGCCGCGGCGACGGAGGTGGCGCGCCTGGCCCACCAACTCCACGGCGCGATGGGCATCACCCGCGAGTACCCCCTGCACCGCTACACCCGCCGGTTGTGGGCCTGGCGCGACGCCGTCGCCGGCGAACACACCTGGTCCGGCCACCTCGGCCGCCAGGCCGCGGCTCTGGGTGAGGAAACGGTCTGGACGGAGCTGACCTCGACGGGGTGGTGAGGCCGCGCCGTCCGGTCCGGCTTCGTGGAGGCGGGGCGAGGGGACGAGGGGAACCATCGTGGCGCTCACCCGCCGCGACAGCGTGCGGTTCTCGTGGACGAGGGGGAGCAGGCCATGGGCTGGACGGTGCTCGGGACGGTGAGCGGTTCGTCGTGTCTCCCGCCCCACGGAGGCCTGTCGGCGGGTGAGTCGGCCGGAGGGCCCTGATTCCGCGACGGTTCGACCGAGCTTGTCGAACGGAAAGCGGCGGCCCGCGGCGGTCCGGAGCCGAGTCCGGTGACCACCGCCGTCCCCAGCGCGGTGGCTGAGAACGCCCGTGTTCAGCCGCGGTCGGTCTTCGGCTGGTTCGTCGCGGCGCGGCCGGGACGCGTCCATCCGGGGGGCGCGGCGTACTCTGCCGCCACCCTCGGAGATCGACGCCAGGCCGTGCCTACGCGTGGCCCAGGCGGGGGATCTCGATCGCCGGGGAGCGAAGGGATATCAACCGGGGTTCCCGGGCGGGCGAAGTCGCTGCTCCTGCGGAGGCTTGGGCTCATGGGTCGGGAAGACTGGGCTGCTTCGACAGCGTTGGGGTTTACCGTCGAGGAACTGGTGGCGCTGGGAATGGACCGCCCGGCGCCGGGTGCCCCGGAAATGTTGCTGGACGTGTACATCCGGCGGTCCAAGAAGCGGGAGGACCTGGCCACGCTGCGGGCCCACCCGCGGGACGTGGTGCGCCGGGCCCGCGACGAGGACCTGGGAATCCGCCACGTCTGGTTCGAACAGCTCAGTGCGAGCAAAGCTCATGTGCGCAGGGACGAGTTCGAGAAGGCCAAGGAAGCGGTGCTCGCCGGCCGCTCCAGGACGCTGGCCGTGTGGAAGACCGACCGTCTGGACCGGCGGGGGATGGGCGCCGTTGGCTCTCTCCTCGATGAGCTGGACAGGCGCCGCTCGCGCCTGGTGTCCGTTTCCGAGGGACTGGACAGTTCGCGGGGCGGGCGCATCGTTGTCGCCTTCCTGTCCGAGCGGGCCCGCGACGAGGCCAAGGACATCGCCCTCCGGGTCAAGATCGGCTTGGATTCCCACCGAGCCTCGGCCGGGCACCGGGGGTGGGCGGACACGTTCAGAAACCCGACTGGGAGTCCGCGGTCGTCTGGGGCGTACTTGGTGCCGTCATCCCAGTAAACGTCGAAGCAACCGCTCCTGTCTGCCCGCTCGTGGAGGGAGAGTTTGCGGAGCTCCAACGCTTTCCTGAGGCGTGGTTCTATGCCGGATAAGGACTCCTGACAGAGGTGGTGGGCTTGGCCTGGTCAGAGGTCGGTGTCGTGCACGAGGCCGCTGGGTAGCGGGACGCGGTCAGCCGCGTAAGCGCAAGCGATAAACCCGGCGACGTCGGCGATCAGGCCGGGGATACTGGTCGCCCATGGATGAGGTCGAGATCGTCGTCGCCCATGCCGAGCGCGCGACTCTGCGCGTCGGCGACGTGTTCCTGAAGGTGGACGCCGATCAGACGCGCATCGACGTCGAGGTCGAGGCGATGTCCCTCGCGCCGGTTCCGACCCCGGAGGTCCTGTGGCGCAAGCCGCCCGTGCTCGCGACCGCCGCACTCCCGGGCACGACGCTTGGGCGCCTCGGCGGGCCGGCGATCGAGTCGCCGGCGGCGTGGGCCGCGGCGGGCGCCGCCATCCGGAAGCTGCACGACGCGCCGCTGCCGCCCTGGCCTGGCCGGGCTGGCCGGAGCATCGACGAGTTGACGAAGGAGCTCGCCGACGAGTGCGAGTTGCTCGTGACGAACGGCGTCCTGCCGGCCGACCTGGTCACCCGCAACCGCCAAGTCGCCGAGGCCGCGCTGCGGCCGTGGACTCCGGCGTTCACGCACGGCGACCTGCAGATCGCTCACGTCTTCGTCGACGGCGACGAGGTCACCGGCATCATCGACTGGTCCGAAGCGGGCCAGGGAGATGCCCTGTACGACCTCGCCACCTTCATACTCGGACACGAGGAGCACCTCGACGACGTCATCGCCGACTACGGCACCGACATCGACCTCGAAGCGATCCACGCGTGGTCGTCGTTGCGAAGCCTGCTGGCGGTTCGCTCGCTGATCGAGCAGGGCTTCGACCCCTTCGCGCCGGGCTGTGAGGTCGACGTGCTGAGATCCCGGATGTGAGGCCGCGCGGGCCCGACTGCCACGTGTGCGTTCTGACGCATCGAGCACACCATTCCCTGGGGCGCATGCGGGAAACCATCTGATCGACCACCCAGAGCAGTTCACCGGCCCTCGGCCAGCTCCGCGTCCGGGGCGAGTTCTTCGCACAGTTCCCGGCGCAGGGCGCTGCCAAGGTCCTCGCCCGGTTCGACGTTCCCTCTGGGGACGCTGTAGTGGGCCACGCTGTCGCGGTCACGGCGGATGAGAGCGACGTCGTCCCGGCAGAACACCAGGGCGGCCGTGCGGATCTTGATACGGGAGAACAGGGCCGGGACAGAGGCCCCGGAAGCAGTCGGCATGACGTGAGTAGGCCGCCGTCGGCATCCCCCGGGGAGGTGACGACCCGGCCCGGAGAGCCCTGCGGACCTTTCCCCTACCCATCGTGAACCGGTCCTGGGGCGCCGGAGTCCGCTCTCCAGCGCAGCGGCTCGTTGCGGACCGCACGCGCAGGAGGACTTCAAGGAGTGACGGCAACTCTGCCCTGTGCAGGATGCCTCTGTCCCACTCGAGGTCCGCAGGCTCAGTACCGGGACGGCAGCGGTTGTGAAACCACCGCCTGCGGCAGGCGGTCCGGGTTCGCGAGGCGTACCCGGCCCTCGGCCCGTACCGAGCGCAGGTCCTTGAGGTCGTTCAGCGGCGCCGCGTCGAGTTCGACCTTTGTGCCCTGCCCTGTCAGGTACAGGCTCCGCAGCGCGGGCAGCACGGCGGCGGCGTCTCGCAGATTCTGCTCCTCCTCGGTATCGAAGAGGTGCAGGTGGTGCACCCCGGGCAGGGTGATGCGGTTCTCCCGGAGCGCCCTCAGGAATCCAGGTGCGGCCACGAGTCGGGTCAGCGCTGGCAGTGCGGCGACGGCCATAAGGCTCTCGTGTGAGGGGACGTGCTCCGAGTCGGTGATCCTCAGCGTTTCCAGCCCTGGCCAGACGCCGATGCCGGTGAGGTCGGCTGTCGACGTCAGGGCGAGATCGGTGAGCGGTGCCTCGGTCGGCAGGGCCTCGACGCTCAGCCGGGGCATGCCGTCCCCGATGAAGAGCTCCCCGAGGCGGCGGAGGCTGTTCAGACAGCGGAGGTCATGCAGCCTGGGCATCTTCCGCAGCAGCACCTTGCGGAGGGGAAGGTCCGTCAGCGGGGACAGATCGGTGATCGTGGGCCCGTCGATCAGAGACAGGCGTCCCAGGGAGCGGAATTCCCGGAGGAAATCCAGGTCCGTAAGTCGGGTACAGGTGAGTGACAGTTCCCTCAGCGGGTTCCCTCTCAGCGCCTCGGTGATCTCTTCGCAGGTGAACTCGCCGAAGAGCGCGAAGTAGGGGTGGGTGGGCAGCTGGCGCAGGGCGGCCAGCTCGGTCTGGGTGGCCACACGGAGGTGAGGCTCGCCGTCGAGGGAAAGGCCGGAGAGGATCTCCGCGCCGAACCGTTCGGGGTCGAACGTGCTCCACCTGTTCACGACCCACCTGCTCACCTGAATGGAAGGGTGGTCGCGGAATTCGGCGAGCTTGGGCAGCGCTGCGTCGGTGCCCAGCAGGCCGGCCGCGTACACCACTGCTTCGGCTTCATTGTCGGCCAGCCCCTCGGGGCCGGGCAGCAGTTCCAGCGCCACGTGTCCGACGGTGGCCAGCGATTCGGCCTCGGCGTGGGTTCTGGGCGGGATCAGTGCGGCGGCCCGCTGTTCCACCTCGTGCCGCACGTCCGGGTCCAGCTCGGTGGCGTGCTCCAGGCAGGCCATGGCGAGCAGGTGCAGCCGGACCCGGTGCTTGCGTACGGTGTCGCCGCGTTTCACCAACTGCCTCAGCAGCCGCTTGCGTTCGTCGGGCCGACCATGCGCCACGGCCATCCGGATGACATCCTCCCACTGGTCCAGGTGGGCGTTGCGCACCAGCAGCGGGAAGTCGCGATTCTCGACGGCCGCGCGGGCGCCGAGGTAGTCCTGGAAGGTGCGGTGCACGAAGTCGACCATGCCGTCGCTCGGCTCGCGCAGCAGCCCGGAACGGTCGAGCAGGTGGCGGTAGACGTCCTCGGGGGAACTGGCCGCCGCGGCACGGTGCATGGCGGGCAGGGCTTGTGCGATCAGGCCGATTGCGTCGGCCCGTTCCATCTGGGAGTGCCCGTTGCGGATGAGCCAGTAGGCCAGCCGTTCCAGGAGCAGGGTCTGGGACCGGGCGTCCAGTTGCGGGCCGTGGTCGATGTTCCGCTGCCGGTCGCGCCGCTCCAGCAGCATCCGCAACGCCGCCTCGTACAGCTCTTCCCGGCCGCGCGGCAGGAACCCGTGGCTTGCCCGGTGCAGGGCGCAGAGCATCCCGCACATCAAGGGGTTGGTGGCCAGCCGGCCCAGGTCCTGACGGCTGCGCACGGCCGCCAGCATCGCGTCGGCCCGCTCCTGACCCGCGTCGGCGGCCCGGTGCCAGCGGTCGATGAACGCGGCCACGTCCTCCCGGCTCATGGGCGACAGCGACAGCTCGCGGAAACCGTCGGCGGCAAGCCAGTCCTCACGGACAGCGGAGGGCCGGCCGGTGACCAGACAGACGTTGCCGGGGAACTCCCGCAGAAGTTCTCGTAACCACCGGCGGGTTCCCTCCCGTTGCGGCTCGGGAACCTCGTCGATGCCGTCGATCAGGAGCAGCGCGCGCTTCGCTGACAGCACCCGCTCGGCCCAGCCTGCGGGTGGGGTGTGCGGACAGCCCACGGCGCTCAGGAAGTCGCGGGGCACCGGCAGTTCGGCCCCGGCACGCGTCAGGGCGCGCAGCGGGAGGACGAACGGAACGCGGCCGAAGAGGTGAACCAGACTCTCGCCGGGCCGGTGTTCCGCCGTCGTGACGGCCAGCCACTGCACGAGCGTGGTCTTCCCCGCCCCGGCGACACCGCGCAGCAGCACCCGTTCCATGCCTGCCAGTGCCTGCTCCGCGCGCTGTGGCGGGCTGGACGGCTGCCGGTGGTCGCCCTCCGGGAGGGCACTCGCCGAGCGGGCGTCGCTGTCAGTCGTCTCCAGGCTCAGATAGGCGTCGTCCAGCGGCCACTCGTCGTCCAGGTCGAGGCCGAAGATCGTGAGCCGGCCGTACCGCTGGATCAGGTGCCGGCGGTACCGCTCCTCGAATGCGGCATCCTCGGTGTGTTTGGCCGGTAAGCGCTCGACCAGCAGGTCCAGCGCCTCCACCACCTGCTGGCTCTGCCGGCACTGCTCGACCAACGTACGGGCCACGAACGTGGAACGCCGCGTGAAGAAGTCGATGATGTGCAGGCACGCCAACCGCAGCAGCCGGTCATGGAACAGCTCCCCGGCTCGCGACAACGCGCCCCGGCTGCGCGGGTGCAGTGTCTTGGCCAGCCCCTCGGGACCCAGCCGGACGGCCTGCACATCGTCCATGTCGAGGTCCCCGAGGCGGGCGAGAGTGCCGGCCAGCACCAGCGCGACGGCCAGGTGTTCCTCCGGGTCGGGAACGTCGTGCGGCCCCGCCGCGCGGACCGCCCGGTCGACCAGCTCTCGTGCCAGTCTTTCCAGGTCACGCCGGGTCAGGGAACGCTTCTCGCCGCGGAAGGAGACCATGGAGGCGATGCGCACCGGCTCGGCGGTCAGGCCCGCACCCGGCTGCTCGGCCCGGAACAGCTTCCTGACCAGCGGCGCCACGGCGGTCGATCCGAGCCGAAGGCCAACGGCCGCGGCAGCGTCCATGCGGCACCCCTCCCACCCAAGGCCAGCCCGGACTCCTCACTATAGAATTTCTCCTCCATCTGCAGGACATCAGGGCCGTTCTCGAGTGAGCCCGGGAGCGGTTCACGAGATCCCGTCCGATCGGATTGATCGGACGGGATCTCGGCGTCTGCGGGGCTTGTTCGAGGCGTTGCCCGAACGCGACGGGCTCCGACACGGCTGCTCAGCAGCGTGCCGGCCGGTGACGGAGGTGGTTCCGGGTGCGGGAGACGTGTTCAAGCTGCTTTCGGGCATGCGGTGGCTGGCTCAGTGGCGCGGCAACGTCAGGGGGGTGTTGTTGGCCGCTCGCCGGGGTGGGGAGAGCCCGTCGGTGATCATGGTCAGGGCTACGTGTCCCGTCGGTTCGGAGATCTCTTGAGCATCCGTGACGCTGCTGGGCAGACGGGCGTGCTGCCACGGCATGCCCAGCAGCGCAACACGCTGGACGATCAGTACTTGGCGTCCGCCAGGGCGGCAGCGGCACTGCGGACGCTCGTGGCTGCATGGTGCAGCTGCGCAGGCAAATCGGCCAGTCGCGCTAGATCACGTGTAGTCGAAGCCAACAGTGGCACGTTGTCTTGGAGGTGTTCAGGGGATGCGACGGCGTTCGAAGCTCGGGAAGACCGTAGGCCGCAGGGGCGCAGGAAGCTCCACGCCGAGCGGGAGGAATACTTCCGGCTCGTGCAACAGGGCTGCAGCAGTGCAGAGGCGGCCAAGCGTGTGGGTGTGCACGTGCGGACCGCTCGCGGGTGGCGCAACGGCCGCCTGCTCAATAGCGGCAGGATCGAGCCGCCCGTTCGTTCGCAACGGGCGACCGTCCCGTTGCGACCGGCCGGTACCTCGGTGAACACGAGCGCATCCACATCGCCGACCGGCTGCGGGAGAAGGCATCCATCCGCACGATCGCCGCCGAGCTGGGCCGCGGTCCCTCGACCATCAGCCGCGAGATACGCCGAAACGGTGCGCTCTGGCGCGGCGCCGAGGGGACTTACCGGCCCTACGTGGCTCAGTCCCGCGCCGATGCCCCCCGGCCTCGCCCCAAAGCCGGGAAGATCAGCCGGTGTCCGCGGCTGCGGGACTACATTCAAAAGCGTCTGGAACGGCGCTGGAGCCCGGAGCAGATAGCCCACCAGCTCCGCCGGGACTTCCCCGACGATCCGGAGATGCGCGTGGCGCACGAGACGATCTACCAGGCCCTCTACGTCCAAGGCCGTGGAGAACTCCGCCGCGAACTCACCAAGGCCCTCCGGACCGGACGGACCCGCAGGCGTCCCGACCGCCAGGCATGCAAGCGGCAGCCCCGGTTCACCGCCCCCATGGTGATGATCGGCAACCGGCCCGCCGAAGCGGCTGACCGTGCCGTCCCCGGCCACTGGGAAGGCGACTGCATCGTCGGCGCCGGTCACCGTTCCGCCATCGGCAGACTCGTCGAGCGCACGGCCCGCTTCACCATGCTGGTACACCTGCCCAACGGGCACCGGGCAGAGCACTTCCACCAAGCGCTCACCGCTACCATCAGCCAGCTTCCGCCCCATCTGCGACGGTCACTGACCTGGGACCAGGGCAACGAGATGGCAGGCCACCAGCTCTTCTCCGTCGCCGCGGACATGCCGGTCTACTTCTGCAACCCCGCCAGTCCCTGGTAGCGCGGCTCGAACGAGAACACGAACGGCCTGCTCCGGCAATACTTTCCAAAGGGCACCGACCTATCCCGGCACACCCGCGAGCACCTGGATGCGGTCGCCGCCGAACTCAACGGCCGCCCACGCAAGACGCTCGGCTGGGAAACCCCGGCCGAGCGTCAGTCTGAACTGCTCGCGACTTGATCAACTCACCGCGGAGTTGCAACGACCCCTACAGCGGATCCCTCCACCGAAGGCCGGGCCGGTGAGCGGTGCGTTCGGTGCTCCCCGTCCCCGGCCGCGAGGCCCCCTCCGTGAACGCCCCGGCGTTGAGAGCCCACCACCCTCAGTACCCACCTTTTTGTGGGTACTTGTCTGCGCAGGGAGGCAGAGCGGAACCTGGTCACACGGCGGCGTGAGGGGCGCCGTATCTGAGTGAGGCAGGAGTGACCATGCGTTAGGAGGCCGACTGTGCCTGGGCGAGCTTCTCCAGGCGGCGGTGGCCCCAATCCGAGACGGGCCCCAGGGCCTCCGAGAGCTCGCGGCCGAACGGGGTGAGGGAGTACACCGTTTTCAGCGGCAGCTCGTCATGCACCGCCCGGTGCACCAGTCCGTCAGCCTCCATCTCGCGGAGCGCCTGGGTCAGTACCTTCTCGCTGAGGCCCGGCAGCCGACGCCGCAGCTCCCCGGGGCGCCACGGACCGGATTCCAGCAGCCACAGCAGAACGGTCTTCCACTTGCCGTCGATTACGGCAATCGCGGCAGTCACTCCGCAGACGTTCGTGTCCCGGGCACGACTTCGCGTCACATGAGCCCCTTTCATCACTTTCTTCCGATCCTTCTACGGAGGCTGAACAAACATGTCTTCACACCCCCAACAGTCTGCCGTCACCGTGCTGGGTCTCGGGCCGATGGGCCGAGCTTTGGCCGGAGCGTTCCTGGATGCTGGCCTGCGGACGACGGTCTGGAACCGGACGCCGGGCAGGGACCGCGATCTGGTCGAGCGAGGCGCAGTCGGCGCCCGATCCGCCGAAGAGGCGGTCGCCGCGAGCGGGCTGACCGTGGCCTGTGTGGTGAACTACGAGGCTGTGGACGCCATTCTGCGGCGCGAGGCGGTTTCCGACGCGCTCAAGGGCCGCACGGTGGTGAACCTGACCGCCGACACCCCGGCCCGGGCCCGCGACATGGCCGCCTGGGCGGCCGGGCACGGCATCCAATACCTGGACGGCGCCATCATGACACCGACCACGACCATCGGAACGCCTGCCGCGGTCTTCATCCACAGCGGTCCCGAGGAGCTCTACCGCAAGCATCTACCTATCCTTGAGGCGCTGGGCGGCACCCACACCCATCTCGGCGAGGAGATCGGCCGGGCAGCCGCCTACGACATCGCGCTGCTGGACATCTTCTGGACTGCCATGGCGGGCTATGCCCACGCCCTGGCGGTGGCCAAGGCCGAGGGTGTCACCGCGCAGGAGCTGGCCCCGTTCGCCAAGGGCATAGGCGCGATCATCCCGCCACTCTTCGAGCAGGCCGCGGAGGGCGTGGACAGCGGCGACTTCTCCGGCGAGGGCAACCCGATCACCTCGGCAGCCTCGTCCATGGCCCACATCGTGCAGACCTCTGAAGGGCATGGCATCGACGCGGGCGTGATGCGCGCGGCAGAGGGCATGGCCCGCCGTGTCATCGGCCTGGGCCACGGCACGGACGGGTTCATCCGCATCGCCGAGGTACTGGGCCGCCGCTGAGCAAGCGGCAGGCGGCCGGGCCCCGGCCGCGGCAGCAGCGCACCGACCTGACCCGGCACACCCGCAAGAACCTGGACGCGGTCGCCGCCGAACTCAACGGCCGCCCACGCAAGACGCTCGGCTGGGAACCCCGGCCGAGCGTCTGTCCAAACTGCTCGCGACTTGATCAACTCACCGCCCATCGTCGCCATCAACACCACCCCGCGTCGCTGGGCCGCCGGCGTCGGCGTCTTCCTCACCCACCACGTCGTCCGGGAATACGGCCTCGCCACCGACCGCGTCGTGCGCTGGCCCTCCGGACTGCACCTGGATTCCTCCGACCTCGCCCCCATGCCCGCCCACGAGGCCGAGCGCGTCGTGCGCGCCTTCGGTATCCCCACCGACCGGCCGATCGTCGCGGCCGTCGGACGCACCGACCCCACCAAGGGCCTCGACCTGCTCATCGAGGCACTCGCCCCGCTGCGTGACGAGATCCACCTCGCGGCGATCGCCGTTCGCACCGACGACGAACGCGCGGCCCTCCTCGACACCTACCGCGCTCGCTGCGACGCGCTCGGACTGCGCGCGACCTGGACGGGTGAGTTCACCCGCGCCCTCCCGCGCGCCCTGGCCTCCCTTCCCGCCACCCGCGTCATGGCCGTGCCCAGCAGAGGCGAGACCCTCGCGAATCTCGTATTCGAGACCGCTCTGTGGGCGCGCGACGACGGCGCGGTTGTCCTGGCACCGGCACGCGAGGGCTTCCCCGAGCAGATCACCGACGAGCACAACGGTCTGCTCTACGATCCCGACCGCGTCGGCGCCCTCACGGACGGGCTGCGCCGGGCTCTTGCCCTCTCCCGCACTCGACGGCGCGAACTGCGGGCCGCCGCCCACCGCCGCGTCCTGACCGAACGCGACGCCGTCGGCCACCTCGCCACTCTCCTGGCCCACTTCTGGCCGACCGCGACCGGGCCCGGTCGGTAGACTCACCGCCTATCCGCAACCGGATGCCCGCACGCCGCGGTCACAGGCACCCAGCCCCTCACCTCACAGGAGGCCGCGCCCATGACCACGCCGCTGCTCCTCGTCGACGGGCACAACCTGCTGTACCGGGCCTGGTTCGGCTTCCCCGCGAGGATCTGGAACCGTGACCGGACGGTCGACCGCACGGGCGTCTTCGGCTTCGCCGCTCTCCTGCGCAAGGCCCAGCGCGTCCACGCCTCGGGCCACGAGCTGTTCGTCGTCACCTACCTGCTGTCCTCCGTCTACGCCGGATTCCCCCGCGAACTCCTCGAAGCCGCGGCCCTCGACGGCGCCGGCCGCTGGACCGTCCTGTGGCGCATCGTGCTGCCCATGAGCTGGCCCACCCTCTCCGTCATGTGCGTCTTCTTCTTCGTCTGGAGCTGGACGAGTTCCTCACCCCGCTCGTCCTGCTCGTCTCCAACGACAACCACACCGTCCCCCTCGGCCTGGCCGTCCTGCGCGGGCAGTACACCAGCGAACCCACCGCCATGAGTGCCGCCGCCCTGCTCGGCGTCATCCCCGTGATCGTCTTCTTCCTCGTCTTCCAGCGCACCCTCACCCGCGGCATCTCCGCCGGCGCCGTGAAGTGACCGCCCCCGGCGGACCGGCGTCAGCGGCGGTGACACCCGGAAGCCCGGGCAGACCCTCCCGCGAGCCGCCGGGCCCGCGTCCGCGGCCCGGCCGCATCCGGATCGGCGGCCCCGCCCGCGGGAGGTCCTCGCGGCCTTGCCCGGCAACGTCCGTGGTCCCCATGCGGCGCCTTCTCCGCACTACTGCTCCTGCCCGGCGACGTGGTCGACGGTCAGGTGGCCACCCTCACCCCGGACGGCCGGTGCGTCACGGCCCGTCGCGGCCCTCGCCGGTGCCGCGACGGGCCGGCGCGCGGGGCGCGGTCCGTCGGATGCCGCGCCGGTGGCCGGGCATCGCGTCCCGCGGATTCACGGGAGCGGCTGCTCGGACCAGATGACCTTGCCTTCCTGGGTGAAGCGGGAGCCCCATTGGTGGGACATGGCCGCCACGAGTTGCAGGCCCCGGCCGGTCTCGTCCAGCAGGCCCGGGTGGCGGATGCGCGGGCTGCTCTCGCTTCCGTCGGCCAGTTCACAGGTGACCGAGGTGGCGCGCAGCAGCCGAAGGCGCAGCACGTCGCCGGGGAGCGGGGCGGCGTAGCGGATGGCGTTGCCGACGAGTTCGCTGACGATCAGCTCGGTGGTCGTGATCAGGTCCTCCGCCCCCCAGACGGTGAGCTGGTCGCGGACGCGTTCGCGTGCCTGCCTGGCGGCCTCGGCTTCGAAGGGCAGGAGCCACTCGGTAATGCTGTCCGCGGCAAAGCGGCGGGGCATGACGGCCATGACGGCGGCGGCCGAGGCGAGCCGGGAGGGCCTGATCGGCAGGGCCGCGGCCACCCCTTCGGCCAGGGCGGCCAGCCGTGCGGCTTCCCGCGGCGGGCCGGACGGCGCGGAACCGGTATGGAACGCCGTCGCCGCGGCGGTCACCGGGGCCAGGCGCGTCCAGTCGGTGGTGAGCGCGTGGCCGGGGACCGTGTGCAGCAGCAGCGGGACGCCTGGTGGCAGGACGAACTCGGAGCGCTGGTAGGTCGCCTGCTCGGTGCCCAGCGGTGGGCCGGTTTCGACGGGCAGAGTCTCGATGGCGCCGTCGCGGCCGAGGGCGGGCGGCTGGAGTCCGGCGCTGGCGACCGAGCAGACGCCGTCGGCCGGGTCGTAGACGGCGTACAGGCAGGTGAGGACCGCGTCCGGGCCGAGGTCGGCGGCGAAGGCCCCTACGGTGTCATGCAGGTGCATCAGCATTTCGTCCGGCTGGTAGTCCAGGGCGGTCAGCGTGGTCACGGCGGTCCGCAGTCGGCCCATGATGATGGCCTCGTCCAGGCCGCTGCCGGCCTGGGCGGCCCCGACGACCAGAGCGGCCCGCTCGGACGGCAGCCGGATCACGTCGCACAGGTGGCCGCCGGTGTCCGCGTCGTGCACCGCCGGGCGGTGCCGGGCAGCCGCGGTGACAGCGAACAGCGGGCGCAGGGTCCGGGGCAGCAGCGCCGTTTGGAGCCGCTGGGCGCGCCGGTGCTCGTCGTCGTAGAGCCTGGCGCGCTCCAGCGCCTGGGCGACGAGGCCGCTGAAGGCGGTCAGCAGGGTCCGCTCGTCCGCGGGAAAGGACCGCGGGTGGTCGAAGGAGATCACCACAGCGCCGATCGCCCGGCCGGAGACGAACAGCGGCAGGAACGCCCAGGACCGTTTCCTGGTCAGAGCGGGGAAGTGGGCGACGGTGGGGTAGCGGGCGATGTATTCCCCTGGTGACTCGATGAACTGCGGTGTGCGGGTGGCCAGGGCATGGCTCGGTGGCGCGGCGTCTTCGAGCGTGATATCGCGGATGTGGTCCAGGAAGACGGCCGGGTAGCCCACGGCGCCGACCGTGGTCAGGCGGTCGCTCTCGACCAACTGGACCATGAGTCCCACCGCGCCGAGCGGGTGCAGGACGGTGCGGGCGACGGTGTCGACCACGTCCTGGACGCTCACCGCCTCGGCCAGGTGGTGGGTGAGGTCGGCGGTGAGCGCGGCCCGTACGGCGGCGGCTTCGCCTTCGGTGCGGCGTCGGCCTGGTTCGGTGACCTCCGCCAGGTGCAGGGTGAGGCCCTCGGGCACGGGCACCAGACGCACGTGGTACCACCGGTCGGTGCCCGGCCACCGGGTGTCGAATCCGGTCGGCGTACCGCCGGCCTCCGCTTGGCGGCAGTGCGTTTCCAGGCCGGGCACGGCCCGGAGGTCGGGAGCATCCCACAGCGGCTGCCCGATCAGGCCGCCCTCCAGGCGCAGGAGCCGCTCCGCGGCCGGGTTCGCATACGTGATCCGCCACTCGCGGTCCGTCAGCAGGAACCCGTCGTCCATCCTCCGCAGCGCCCGGATCACCGGATTCTGGCGGTCGTCGACTGACGCGAGCGGCCCCGGCCGGCGGGTCCCTGCCGGCGGACCCGGCTCTCGCGTACCGCTCATGACCGCCTTCGCCCTTCCAGGATGCGCGCTCTCCCCTCAGACTCCCGCCCCGGGGAGCCGCACGCCACAGGAGCGCCTTACCTTCCACGGGGGCGGAACGGATGCCGACACGGACGCCCGGCGTGGTCCGGATCACCTACCGGTGCCGAAGCCTTCGGCGAACCAGTCACCGACGGCCGTGTGCTTTTCGTAGGTGTGGTTGTCGATGGAGTGGTCACCGTCGGGCCACTCAAGGAAGGTGCGGTCGGGTGACCGCGCCCGGTCGTGGAGGCGGCGGGCGCTGTCGATGAGAAAGACCTGGTCGGGGGTGCCGTGCAGGACCAGCAGCGGGCAGGCCAGGTGGGCCGGCAGCGACGGGGTCAGGATGTGCCGGCGGAGGGCTTCGACGGCGGGTTCGGGTTCGTCGGTGCCGTACAGGAGCTGGACCTTCGCGGCGAACCTCGGATAGCGGTCGAGGATCTCGGCGGGGCGGTCGGTGCCGCCGTTGACGCAGGCGGCGGCGATCCCGGGATCGATCCCGGGCGGCGGCGGCGCGGGCGGCTGGTAGGCGCCGAAGCTGTTGCCCCAGATCCCGACCTGGCCGCTGAGCAGGGGATGCTTCTCCACCCAGGTGACGAAGGCGCTGAGCGCGGCGCACACGTCGTCGGGGTCGCCGGGGTGCATGTGCAGGCCGCCGAAGAGGCGGGTCTCGCCCTGGCCGGGGCCGTCCAGCAGGAGAACGGCCATGCCGCGGCGGACCAGCGCGCGGGCCGCAGTGTCGTACTCCTCGCGCCAGCCGTCGAAGCCGCCGAAGAGAAGGACGGTCGGCGGCTGTGGCACGTTCGCCGGGCGGTGCAGCCAGGCGGTCGGCGTCCCCGTGCGGTGCGGCAGCTCCACCTGCTCCAGCGGCGGGTCCAGCAACGGCCCGGCCCGGCCGTAGGCGTCGATCAACGCGCGGTACCTCGTCCGCTTGCGTGGATCGTCGTCGGGCAGCGGGACCTGGCCGAAGCGGTAGCAGGCGGCGGCGCGGCGTACCAGCCGAGCGCGGAGAGGGCGGGCCCGGCGGCCAGGGCGGCGCGCCCGCGCCGGGCGTCGGCCGCGCCCAGCGCGGAGGCGGCGTCGGCCCAGTCGGTTCCGTCGTCCACCGAGGCGTACAGGGCGGTGGCGTCGGCGTGGTCCATGCCGTTGCCCAGCAGGCGCTGCATCGGCATCGCCCGCTTGTGCGCCTCCGCCGCCTTGCGCCAGTCGGGTTCGTTCACCGGGATGTCCCCGCGATCCGTTGCCGCAGTTCCTCGACCAGCGCGGGCAGCGCCTCCGGGCGGGCGGCGGTGCCGAACACGTAGAAGTCGGGGCGGACCAGTACCACGTCGGCGCCGACGGCGTCGAACCACCGCCTGTAGGTCAGGTCCAGGTCCACCGCGGCCTCGGCCGAGTCCACGGGCGCCAGGCTGGCGTGGACGGCGCGCACGCCCGGGCCCGCGAGGAAGGAGCGCCGCGTGTCGTCCAGCGCGGCCGGGGCGCCGGCCCGGCGGGACAGCAAGGTCCAGCCGCCGCCGAGGACATCGTCGGCGAACCCGGCGGAACCGCCACGCGCCACCCGTCCCTGCACGCCCAGACGGCCGACCGTCTCGGTGCTGCGCCCACCCTGGAGAACACCGGACTCCAGCCAGGGGAACGGCGGGGGCGGCGGGACCTGCCCGGACAGGAACGCCTCGTCGCATGCGGCGGCGGCCTGCGGGTCGGTGATGCACCCGACCTTGCCCAGCTTGGGCTTGATCCGGTTTGGCGGACATTCGGGATCAGGGGTTCAGCCCCGGGAGGATGTCCGTCATGGAGAGCATGGGGAAGAAGAAGCCTCGCCCTCGCCGCTCGTTCATGCCGGAGTTCAAGGCTGAGATCGTTGAGGTGTGCCGTCGTGGTGACCGTTCGGTCGGTCAGATCGCCGAGGACTTCGATCTGGCCGGGACCGCGGTGTGTGACTGGGTGAAAGCAGGCCGGGGTCGACGCTGGTGAGCGGGAGGGGCTGACCAGCAGCGAACGTGAGGAACTGGCCGCGCTGCGGCGGGAGAACCGCCGCCTGCGGGAGGATGTCGACATCCTCAAGCGGCCATGGCTTTCTTCGCGAAGGAGACCTGGTGACGGTGCACCCGTTCATCGAGGCGGAGAAGCAGAGCGGCCACAGCGTCAAACGGGCCTGTGAACTGCTGAAGGTCTCCCGAACCGCCTTCTGTGCCCGCTGCACCGGCACGCCCGGTCTCCGTGCGGTCCGCGACGCCGAGCTGACGGAGCAGATCATCGATGTCCATACGGGATCGCGTGGAACCTGCGGCGCCCCGCGTGTCCATGCCGTGCTCAAGCGGGAAGGCGCCGGATGCGGCCGCCGTCGTGCCGTGCGGCTGATGCGGGCTGCCGGACTGCAGGGCCGGTGTCGAAGACGGCGGCACCTGACCACGATCCCCGGTCTGCGGGCTGCCTTCCGGCCCGATCTCATCGCCCGGGACTTCCAGCCCGGCCCCGCCGGGCTCGATGCCCGCTGGTGCGGCGACATCACGTACATCCCGGCCGGGGAGGGCCGGTTCTGCCCGGCCACCGTCATGGACATCGCCTCGCGCCGCGTGGCCGGCCGGCGAGCGCTGATCACCTGCGGCCCGATCTGGTCGCCGGTGCCCTCAAGGCCGCCTGCCGGCAGCGTCGCCCCACCCGTCCGGTGACGTTCCTTCCGGTCGCGGCTGCCAGTACACCAGCCGGCAGTTCGCCGTCCTGGCCCACGAATCCGGAGTCCGGCTGTCGGTCGGCCGTACCGGACAGTGCTGGGACAACGCGCTCGCAGAGTCGTTCTTCGCCACCCTCGAGCGCGAGGTGCCCGGCCCTGGCGCCTGGCCCAGCCGGGCCGCCGCCCGCACCGCGCTCTTCGGCTTCATCGGGAGCTGGTACACCTTGCATCGCCTGCACAGCAGCCTCGGCTACCAAAGTCCCGCCGAGTACGAGACCGGACGCGCAGCCTGACCACCACACCAATGGTGTCCGTCAAAGCGGAACAAGCTCAGTCACCACCACCCGGGGCGCCCTGCTCGCCCTCGGCGCGGCGGGCGGGCGGGCGTACGGACGCGGGGCGCCCGGCGTCCCTCTCCACCCGCTGAGCCACCGCGGCCGGGGGCCGCGCGACGTCAGGACGCAGGCTGCCGCGGGGCCGGCTGATCAGGGCAATGGCTGCAGCCATCAATGACGGCGCACATGTCGGTCTGTGGCTTGGCCTGGCGCCCGTCAGCCACGGGCCGACCCGCCGTGGCCGGTCAGAGACCGGGCAGCTCGAACCCGAGGGCGGCGAGGGCCTCCTCGGCGGCCTGCTGGTCCTGGTCGTAGGTGCCACCGGATATCCCCAGCCCTCCGACGTACTGGCCGTTCTCGATGATCGGGTAGCCGCCGCCGACGGCCATCACACGAGGGTGGCCGCCCAGCGGCGCGATCTGCGGGTTGGCGAGCAAGTCGTTCCACGTGTGGGTGGGGATACGGAAGGAGGCCGCGGTCCAGGCCTTGTCGAGGGCGACCTCGGCGGTGAGAAAGGGCGCGTCGTCGGCGCGGTCGAATGCCTTCAGATGTCCGCCCTGGTCGGTGACGGCGATGGACGCCGTGAAGCCGATCCGGGCAGCCGCGGCGTGTACCGCCGCGATGAGTGCGCCGGCGGCGGCCTGGGTGACGGACGAGGCGGGGGCCGACTTCTGGAGTGTCTCGATGCTCATGATGGTTCCTTTGTTGCTGTTGCTGTTGCTGTTGCTCTGCTGCGCTGTGCGGTGGCGGATGAAGCGGCCGTGAGCCGGGTCATCGCAGGGGTGAGGCCGGGGTGGGGACCACACGGGTGACGACGGACTTCTCGGGGATCAGCAGGCCGTAGACGACCGGACCGATCTCGTTCTTCCAGCGGTCGTGCTCGTACACGGCCGCGTACAGGGCCTCGCTCTGGGCCTCGTCCTCGAACCGGCGAATCCACACGTAGCCGTCCTCGTCCTCGGCGTCGACGAAGGAGGCGGTTACGTCCATGCCCAGCGAGGCCTGGAACGGGATGACCACGTCCTCCATGTAGCGCACCCACTCCTCGCGGCGCCCGGGCTGCGCCCGGTAGCGGCGGATCTCGTAGTACACCGTGCTGCTCCTAACTGTTTGCAGGGTTGGTCAGTCGGTCACGGTGAGGACGACCTTGCCGCGGGTGCGGCCGGCCTGGACGTGGGCCTGGGCCGTGCCGACCTGCTCCAGCGGGAAGGTCTCCTCCACCTCGACGGCGACCTCACCGGCGTCGATCAGGTCTGCGATCGCGGTCAGCGCGGGACCGTCCGGCTCGACCAGGTACGCAGTGAGGCGCACGTCGGCCGCCTCGGCGGCCCGGGTCAGGTCCGGGGAGACACCGGACGGTACGGCGACCAGCAGGCCGCCCGGGCGCAGGACCTTCAGCGAGCGGGTGCTCGTGTTGTCGTGGGCGTCGCCCACCAGGTCGATGACGACGTCGACGTCCTTGACGACGTCCTCGAAGCGCGTGGTGGTGTAGTCGATGGTCTCGTCGGCGCCGAGTTCCTTGAGCCAGGGGTGGCGGGCGGCGCTGGCGGTGGCGATCACGTGGGCGCCCAAGTGCCGGGCGAACTGGACCGCGAAGTGGCCCACTCCGCCGGCGGCGGCCGTGATCAGGACGCGCTGACCGGCCTGGACGTGGGCGGTGTCGACCACGGTCTGCCAGGCGGTCAGCGCCGCCAGCGGCACGGCGGCCGCGTGCGCGTGGTCAAGAGTGGCCGGCTTGCGGGCCCACTGGCGGGCCGGTGCGGTCACGTACTCGGCGTAGCCGCCGGCGGCGCGCGGGAACCACGGCATGCCGTACACCTCGTCGCCGACCTTCAGGGTGGTGACGCCGAAGCCGACCTTCTCGACGACGCCGGAGACGTCCCAGCCGAGGATCAGCGGGAGCGTCTGCAGCCCCGCCATTCCCTGACCCTCGCGGGTCTTCCAGTCCACCGGGTTGATCCCGGCGGCGTGCACCCGCACCAGCACCTCGGTCGGCAGCGGCTCGGGGCGCGCGACCTCCTCGACGGTCAGCACCTCCGCTCCGCCGAACTCGCTGATGGTGACTGCCCGCATGGTGTTCTCGCTCATGGTGTCCTCGCTCATGTCTGTCTTGCTCTTCCTTCAGCGGGGACCGCGTCCCCGCTGAAGGAAGAGTGGCGTGTGCTTACCAAGGCGGGTGAGTGGCCGGAGGGCCACCTGTCGTACCATTCCAGCCATGTCGCATCGTGTCGCTGTTCTCGCCCTCGACGGAGTCCTGCCGCTGGATCTGGGCATCCCGGCCCGGGTGTTCAACGAGGCCCGTAAGCCGGACGGGACTCCTCTGTACTCCGTCGTCACCTTCTCCCTCGGCGGCCGGCCGGTGCGCACGCACGAGGACTACCGGATCGTCGTCGACCACGACGAGTCGGTGCTGGAGAGCGCGGACACCGTCGTCCTCGCCACTCAGGAGCCCGGCGAGGACCTGCTCGCGACCGGCGCGCTTCCTGGGGAACTCGCCGCGGCGCTGGACCGGATCGGGCCGCGGACCCGCATCGTCAGCCTGTGCACCTCGGCCTTCCTGCTCGCGGCGGCCGGTCTGCTGGACGGCGGCCGGGCCACCACACACTGGACGCTGTGCGACGAACTGGCGCGGCTATTCCCCGACATCGAGGTCGATCCGGACGTGCTGTTCGTCGACAACGGACGCATCCTGACGTCCGCCGGCGGAGCCGCCGGCATCGACCTGTGCCTGCACCTGGTCCGTCTGGACCACGGAGCGGCGGTGGCCTCGGCCGCCGCGCGGCGCTGCGTGGTGGCGCCATGGCGCGAGGGTGGCCAGGCGCAGTTCATCGAGCACCCGGTACCGCAGGACACCGACCGCTCCACCTCGGCGACCCGCCAGTGGGCGCTGGACCGGCTGGCCGAGCCGATCACACTGGAGGACATGGCCCGGCACGCGCACATGAGCGTGCGCACCTTCACCCGGCGCTTCCGCAGCGAGGTGGGCAGCAGCCCACTGAAGTGGCTGGCACAACGACGGCTGGCGCACGCGCGCCTGCTGCTGGAATCCACCGACCTGACCGTCGCACGGATCGCCACCGCCTGCGGCTTCGGCGACCCCGTCGCCCTGCGCAAGCACTTCCACACGCACCTGGGCCTGTCACCACTGGCCTACCGTCGCGCCCACAACGCACCGGAGCCTATGACGGCGTCTGGGCCGGGATGTGAGCGGTCTGCGTGATCAGCGCGTTGCGGACCCGCGGGGCCTTCCATCTGTGTTGGTGATGCCCAGGATGGGGAGTGCTCGTTGGGGCTCGTCGCGGATCGCCCGGGTGGTCTTGGCGATGTTGCCGGCTCCGAGGGTTTTCAGCACGCCGATGGCGAGGTTGCGGAGGGTTGCCATGGCCCGTGGCGCGGTCCCGGCGTGGACGGTGGAGGTGTCCTCGGCGAAGGTGACATCCCTGATGTGGTGCGAGGAGTTCTCCACTCCCCAGTGCCCGCGAATCGCGGCGGCCAGGTCGGCGGGCCCGGCTTGGTGGGCGTCGAGGCTGGTGACGGCGTAGACACTCTCACGGGTCTCACGCCGGCCGGTCTGCTTGCGGCGGCCATGGACGCGGATGGCCAGGCGGGCGTGGGGAAAGGCGATTCCGCCGAGTTCGTCGGCGATCCCGCAGGTCTTGATCGACCGGGACTCGCGGCGTCCGTGTCCGGCCCCGGAGGCGGTGTGCTGGACTGCGATCGACGGCGGTGGCGGGGATGTCCAGCAACTCGGCGATGAGGCGCTGGGTCGGACGGTCGGGACGGCGGCCGTTCTCCCAGCGGTAGACGCCGTCCTTGCCGGTGCCCAGTGGGATGCCGCGCCGGGCGCCGAGCGCACGTAACCGGCGGGCGAGGTCGGCCGGGTTCCAGCCTCGGGCGGCGTGTGCCCGGGCCAGCAGGTGCGTCATCAACCCTCCGGGAAGCGGATGTTCGCGTGCCGGACACTCCGACGGTAGCGGGTAGCGGGTAGCGGGTGGCGGGCCGGGCCGGAATACCGCCGCCGACGGGTGCTCTGGAAATGCTCTTCGGCGGCTGGTGGCGCACCGGTACCGCACCCGCCGTGCGCCTTCCGCACGCCCGGGGCGGGCGCGGATCGTGTTGGCCGCGGCCACCTCGTGGCCGTGCCTCTCATCCAGCTCCTCGCCCTCCGCGACCCCATGGTGAAGATGCAGGTGGGAGGGGGGTAGGGG
>NZ_JBPQTQ010000067.1:0-31888 GCF_051386415.1 Streptomyces sp. URMC 129 | reverse complement strand
GTCCAGCACACCAGCGCGCCCGTCCCGGTGGAGAACGTGCCGCCGGGCGTGCGGGGCCGGCGGGGCGGTGGGCGAGGGGTCGGGCGGCAGCACGGTGGCGGCCTCGGCCGTCATCCCGGCCGGGCCCGCGCCGGCGCCGGGGAGCAGCAGCGGCAGCAGGGACACCAGGGCGGCGAGCGCGCGCCGGCCGCCCTCCTCCCAGTCCGCGCCGTACGCGGCGCCGGCCGCCTCCTCCAGCTCCGCCAGGAACGCGCGCGCGTCGGCGGGCCGCAGCGCCGGGTCCTTGGCCATGCCGTGCCGGATCAGGTCCCGCACGCCCGGCGGCACGTTCTCCACCGGGACGGGCGCGCTGGTGTGCTGGACCATCAGCTCCGCGGTGCTGTCGCCGCCGAACGGCGGGCGTCCGGTCAGGCACTCGTGGAACGTCGCGGTCGCCGCGTAGATGTCGGTGGCCGGGCCGGCGGGCAGGCCGCGCCACTGCTCGGGCGCCATGTACCGGGGGGTGCCGGCGACGGTCCCGCCGAAGCCGGAGGGGACCGCGATGCCGAAGTCGACCAGCTTGGAGGTGCCGTCGAGGGCGACGAGCACGTTGCCCGGCTTGTAGTCGCGGTGCACGACACCGGCGGCGTGGGCGGCGGCCAGGCCCAGCAGGGAGCCCTTGAGGACGACGAGGGCCGCCTCGGGGGCGGCCGGGCCGTGCTCGCGCAGCAGGGTGCGCAGGGTGATGCCGTCGATCAGCTCCATGACGATGGCGGCGGCCGTCGGCGCCTCGACGTACTCGTAGAGGGCGGCGACGTGCGGGGAGCCGAGGGCGCCGAGCAGCTCGGCCTCGCGGCGGAAGGCGGCGCGGAACGTCTCGTTCGCGCGGTACCGCTCGTTGAGGTACTTGATGGCCACGGGTGTGCCGGTGGCGTCGTGGACGGCCAGGACCACCCGTCCGCTGGCGCCGGTGCCCAGCTCGCGGGACTCGGTGTACCCGGGAACGGTCCACTCGTCCCCGGTGCCCGTGCCGCCCGCGCCGGGTCTGCCGCTCGTGCCGCCGCTCTCGCCGTCCATCGTCCGCGCTCGCCCCCTGGCCTCTCCGCGCCGTCGGTCAGGGCGCAAGACGCGCGCGCGGGCGGCGCGGTTCCGGCGGGCGGCGGCGGGGTTCCCGCCGCCCCCGGAACCCCGCCGCCCGCCGGGTGGGGCGCTGTCAGGCGTGGTCGACGAGCTGGAGGTGGCCCTGGGTGCGGGCGCAGTGGGCGCAGCAGAAGAAGTGCCCGTCCTCGGTCTCCAGGCCGTGGCCCATGATGCGGCACTGGCAGTTCTCGCAGATCGGCGCCATCTTCTGGACGGCGCACTCGAAGCTGTCGAAGACGTGGACCTCTCCGGCGGCGCGCACCTCGAAGGCCATCCGGTAGTCGTTGCCGCAGACCTCGCACTCGGCCATGGGGTCTTTCCTTCCGTTGTTCACGTGGGTGGGGTGGGGGGTGGGTGGTGCTTGTCGCGCCGCAAGGATGGCGGGCGGGCGCGGCGCGTGCCCCGCAGACGCGCAGGGCGGTCACTCCACCGGCCGGGCGTTATGTACGCTCGTACACATGATGTACGTGACGCTGGCCGCCGCGATCCTGGCCGAGATCATCGGCACCATGCTCCTGAACCAGAGCGACGGCTTCAGCAGGCTCTGGCCCAGCCTGGGCACCGTGGGCTGCTACCTGCTGGCCTTCGCCCTGCTGGCCCAGACCCTGAAGTCCATGGAGGTCGGCGTCGCCTACGCCATCTGGTCCGGCGCCGGGACGGCGGTCGTCGCCGCCATCGGCGTGCTGTTCCTGAACGAGAGCGCGTCCCCGGCCAAGCTGCTCGGCGTCGTCCTCGTCATCGCCGGGGTCACCCTGCTCAACCTGGGCGGGGCCCACTGATGCCGCGCCGCTTCGACCCCGACCGCAGAGGGCGCCTGGTGGACGCGGCGGTGACGGTGGTGGCGGAGCGCGGCATCGCGGGGCTCAGCCACCGGGCGGTGGCCGACGCCGCCGCCGTGCCGCTCGGCTCCACCACGTACCACTTCGCAAACCGCGACGAGCTGCTGACGGCCGCGCTGGAGCGGCTCAACGACGCCTGGCTGGACCACTTCGCCGCCTGGCTCGACAGGCTGGGGCCCGGCCGGCCGCTGGCGGACGCGCTGGCCGGGTACCTCGGTGACTGCCTCGGCCTGCGCCGGAAGGAGACGGAGCTGGCCTATGAGCTGTACGTGGCGGGCCTGCGCCAGCCCGCCCTGCGGCCCCTGGCCGCCGGATCCCTGGACCGCGTGGCCGGCCTGCTGCGGTCCCGCCTGCCCGACGAGACGACGGCCCGCACGCTGGCCGCGACCATCGACGGCCTGCTGATCCAGTACCTGCTCACCGGCCGCCTGTACGACCCGGCGGAGGCGCGGACGGCCTTCACCCGGCTGCTGGCCGGTGCCGGGGTGTCCGGCATCGGGACGGGTTCGCCGCCGGGCACGCCCACCCGTTAGCGTCTGGGACATGACCGACGCAACGTCCACTCCCGCCACCGGCGCCGTCGCCGCCGGGCTCGCCACTGTCGACGCCGACGGCACCGTGCTCGACACCTGGTTCCCCGCCCCCGAACTCACCGCCGGACCGGGCCCCGCCGGTACCGAGCGGCTGAGCGCGGAGCGCGCCGCCGACCTGCTCGGCGAGCAGGCGCCCCGCGCGCTCGGCCCCGACGCGCGGCGCGGCGTCGAGGTCGTGGCGGTCCGCACGGTCATCCCGGACCTCGACGCCAAGCCCCTCGACGCGCACGACATCTACCTGCGGCTCCACCTCCTCAGCCACCGCCTGGTCCGCCCGCACGGGCTGAGCCTGGAGGGCATCTTCGGGCTGCTCACCAACGTCGCCTGGACCAGCCACGGCCCGGTCCCGGTCCACGGCGTGGAGCAGGCCCGCCTGGCCTTCCGCGCCGAGGGCCTGCACCTGGCGGTGACCAGCATCGACAAGTTCCCCCGGATGACCGACTACGTGATCCCGCCGGGCGTGCGGATCGGGGACGCCGACCGGGTGCGGCTCGGCGCGCATCTGGCCACCGGCACCACCGTCATGCACGAGGGCTTCGTCAACTACAACGCGGGCACGCTCGGCGTCTCCATGGTCGAGGGCCGGATCAGCGCGGGCGTCGTGGTCGGGGACGGCTCCGACATCGGCGGCGGCGCGTCCACCATGGGCACGCTGTCGGGCGGCGGGAAGCAGACCATCTCCATCGGCCGGCGCTGCCTGCTGGGCGCCGAGTCGGGCATCGGCATCTCGCTCGGCGACGACTGCGTGGTGGAGGCCGGTCTGTACGTGACGGCGGGCACCCGCGTCACGCTGCCGGACGGCGAGGTCGTCAAGGCGCTGAAGCTGTCCGGCGCGGACAACCTCCTCTTCCGGCGCAACTCCACGACCGGCGCGGTCGAGGCCCTGCCGCGCACCGGCCACTGGGGTGGCCTCAACTCCGTGCTGCACCACCACAACTGACGTTGCCGTCACCTCTCGCGGTCGCGCCGGCCCGCTGATCCGAGGGGCGTCCCGGGGTCTGTCTTCGACCAGGGACGTCCGACAGCCGCCGGCGCGGCGCGGAGGTGTGCGACGGGTGAGCGAGTCACCGGTCTCGCGGGGGAAGCGGTACGGGCGCGACCGGCGGTACGTGCATCTGCCGGACGGCACGACCGTGGCCTGGTTCGACCGGCAGGGCGAGTTCCTCCAGGTGCTGGTGGCCGAGCACCGCGACGCGGCGCCGCTGGCGCTCGCACCACATCGCCGGGAGCCGGCCCGGATCCGGGGTCGGCGACGAGGCGGTGCGGATCGGCCCGGCCACCTTGTCCGTACGTCCGCGGGAGCCGCGCCGAGGCGCGGCGGGCCGGGACCGGGCGGCATCGAGCGCGGGTACGCCGTGGTCCGGGATTCCGGCACCCGGACGGGGGCGTGAGTGTCGCGGCAGGGCGCTAGCCTGGCGGCCGTGCGCGATGTGATGACGGGCTTGCGGTTCATGCTGCTGGGGCAGCGGTGGGTGCTGACGCACCGGAGGTGGTTCGGCTTCGGGCTGCTGCCCGCGCTGGTCACCCTGGTGATCTACGCGGTCGCGCTGACCATGATCACCCTGTGGTCCGACGACATCGTCACCTGGGCCACGCCGTTCGCGGACGGCTGGGACGACCTGTACCAGGCGCTGCTGCGCGGCCTGTTCGCCGCGCTGCTGATCGGCGGCGCGCTGCTGACGGCCGTGCTGACGTTCACGGCCGTCACGCTGCTGATCGGGGACCCGTTCTACGAGGCGCTGTCGGAGCAGGTGGAGAAGTCCGACGGCGGGCCGGGCGACGGCGCCGGTCCCGGTGTGCCGTGGTGGACCGACCTGGCGGACAGCGTGCGGGTGCTGCTGCGGTGGGCGGTGTTCGGGGTGCCGCTGTTCTTCCTCGGCTTCGTGCCGCTCCTCGGGCAGACCGTGGTCCCGGCGGTCGGCGTCGCCGTCACCGGCTTCTTCCTGACGATAGAGCTGACCTCGCTCCCCCTGGCCCGGCGGGGGCAGCCGCTGCGCGAGCGGATGCTGCTGTTCCGCACCCGGCCGGGCCTGGCCCTGGGCTTCGGGGTGCCGCTGGCGCTGCTCTTCCTGATCCCGGTGGCCGCCGTGGTCCTGATGCCGGGCGCGGTCGCCGGGGCCACGCTCCTGGCCCGGGACGCGACCGCGTACCGGGCGCTGAACGCGTACTAGGCGCCGGGCCCCTCCGCCCACACCGGGGAGCCGAGGGCCGACGTCAGGGCGTCGACCAGACGGCCCGTCAGCTCCGCACCGGCCGGCAGCAGCGGGCCGCGCACCGGCCCGCCCGGCAGGCCGGCCGCGCGGAACAGCGCCTTGACCGCGACCGTTCCCGGCACCTCGCCCATCACCGCCGCCACCAGCGGCAGCAGCGCGCCGTTGCGGCGGGCCGCCGCCGCGTGGTCCCCGGCGGCGAACGCGTCCAGCACCGCCCGCACCTGGCGGCCCGCGACGTTGGCGACCGTGCTCACGCACCCGGCCGCGCCGAGCGCCAGCAGCGGCAGATTCGTCTCGTCGCTGCCGGAGTAGTACGCGAGGCCGGTCTCGGCCATGATCAGGCCGGACTTCAGGGGATCGAACGCGCAGTCCTTGACCGCCACGATCCGCTCGTGCTCCGCGAGGCGGCGCAGCGCGTCCGCGGTGAGCGCCGTGCCGGTGCCGGTGCGGGCCGGGATGTCGTACAGCATCACCGGAAGCCCGGTGCCGTCCGCGACGGTCCGCAGGTGGTGGACGATCGCCTCCTGCGTCGGCCGCGAGTAGTACGGCGTGACGACGAGCAGTCCCTGCGCCCCGGCCGCCTCGGCGGCGCGCGCGAGGGCGACGGTGTGCCGGGTGTCGGCCGTCCCCACCCCGGCGACGACCGGGGCCCGGTCCCCGACGGCCTCCACCACGGCCCGGACCACGGCGGCCTTCTCGGCGTCGGTGGTGGTGGGCGACTCGCCGGTGGTTCCGTTGACGACGAGGGCGTCGCAGCCGCCGCGCTCGACAAGGTGCGCCGCGAGCCGCCGGGTCCCGGCGAGATCGAGCGCGCCGTCCTCGTCGAACGGTGTGATCATGGCGGCGGCACAGCGGCCGAAGGGTCCGGTAGACATGGCCCGAGTCTGTCCCGCACGCCCGCGCCCGGTCCACTTAGCGGCGCCGCGCCCGTCCGTTCAGCGCCGCTACCCCGTCTCCGCCGTCGTCGCCGCAGTCTCCACCGCCCCGGCCACCAGGCCCGCGACATGGGCCTGGCCGGCGGCCGTGGGGTGCATGGGGGCCGCGTCCAGGACGGGCACGGGGCCTTCGACCCACCTGCGCCAGGGGAGGAGCTGGCAGGCGTCGTGGCCGGTGGTCTCGCCGGGGTTGACGAAGGTGGCGCCGGCGGCCGTGGCGCGGTCGCCGATCATCGTGTTGAGCCGGCGCTGCACGCCGTCGAGGTAGGGGACGTCGCCCACGGAGATCGGCACGAACGGCCAGCAGCCCAGGGCGGGGGGCAGGATGCGCAGGTAGCCGACGACGACGATCCGGGCGTGCGGGGCGCGTGCCCGGATGTCCGCGAGCACCGCGTCGATCTTCGGCGCGGTGGCGGCGACGCGGTCGGCCAGCTGGTCGGTGCCGCCGGAGGTGAAGCGGTCCTCGCAGGGCGAGCCGAGGGGGTTGGTCATGCCGGCGGCGCCGCAGGCGGCGGCGATCGAGCCGAAGCCTATGTCGTTGCCGCCTATCGTCAGCGTCACCAGGTCGGTGTCCGGGGTGAGCGCGGCGGTCTGGGAGGACAGGACGCCGCCGGTGACCGCGCCCGCGCAGGTGGCGTCGGTGAACGTCGCCGGGTCCAGCGTCTCCGCGAGGCGGGCCGGGTAGTTGTCGGTGGCCCGGACGCAGCCGGTCTCCGGGTCGGTGTAGTGGGTGGACGCCGTGCCGAGCGAGGCGTAGGAGTCGCCCAGGGCGACGTACTCCAGGGGCGGTTCCTCGTCGGTGACGGCGTTCGCGGCCGGCGGGACCGCCAGCAGCGTGCCGAGCAGTCCGGTCGCGGCGAGGGCAAGTCTCCAGGGCGAGCGCATCGTTGGGCCTCCTTCTTACCGGCGGGTAAGAGAAGGTATGGGCCAATCCCGGAGCCGTCAATGGACCGGGCGCGGGGGCACGCGGCCCCCGCGCCCGCGCGTCGGGGTGCGTCAGGGTCGCGTCACGGGCGGAAGCGCAGGACCTGGGGGTCGTGGTCGCTCGCCTGGTCCGCGAACTCGGCGTTGATGTGGACGATGTCGTAGTCGTAGCGGCGGATCGCGGGGGAGACCAGCGTCTGGTCCAGCACCTGCGAGTTGCCCTGGAAGACGTACGTGTACCGCTCGTCGCGCGGCAGGGAGTTCACCGCGCTCTCCAGCGCGCCGCCCGCTTCGAGCGCCTCGGTGGTCGCGGAGAACTCGAAGTCGTTGATGTCCCCCAGCACCACCACCTGGGCCGTCCGCTGCGCCGACCTGATCTCGCGCACGAACGCGTTGACCGCCTGGGCCTGGAGAAGCCGCTGCTCCTCGGAGGAGCGGACCGGCGGCTGGTGGCGCGCGTACAGCGGCTGGTCACCGCCCTTGGAGGTGAAGTGGTTGGCGATGACGAAGACCGTCTCGCCCCGGAAGGTGAACTCGGCGGCCAGCGGCTTGCGGCTGTCCTCCCACGCCGCGTCGGCCGGGTCGATCCGGCCGGGGGAGAGGGTGAGGTGAGCCCGGCCGCGCTCCTTCACCACGCCGGTCGCGGTGGTGGCGTCGCCGCCCGCCCGGTCGGTGAACGAGACGCGCTCGGGGTTGAAGAGGAAGACGTTGCGGATGTTGCCGCCCGGCTGGCCGCCGTCCGCGCCGTCCACCGGGTCGATGCTCCGCCACTCGTAGCGCGGGCCGCCCGCCGCCACGATCGCGTCGGTGAACCGCTGGAGGGTCAGGTCGGCGGCGACCGTTCCGTCGTCGGTGGGGCCGGAGTTGTCCTGGATCTCCTCCAGCGCCAGGATGTCCGGCGCGGCGAGGTTGTCCACGACGGCGGCGGCCAGCCGGTCGAACTTCTCCTGGCTGTTGCCCGGGTGGAGGTTCTCCACGTTGTAGGTGGCGACGGCCAGTTCGTCCGCGCGCTGCGGGCGGGTGGTCTCCGGCTCCAGACCGCCCGGGACGACCTCGCCGAGGGAGCGGGCGGCCAGCAGGTACCCGCCGAACTCGTCGTAGTCCAGGGGCCCGGAGGTCGGACCGGCGAGCACGTCCCCGACATCGGCGGCCGGGAACGGCCGCTGCGCCACGGGAACCAGCGACTCGATCTTCAGGCGGCCCGGATTCTGCGCGGTGTACGAGGCGTAGCGGGTGCCGCCGCCGGCCGTCGGGTTCGTGTCCGGCTCCAGCGTCACCCACAGCTCGAAGAACGAGGTGCTCGGCCCGGCCACGGGGGCGTCCCCGATCTCGACGTTCATGCCCTCCAGGGCCTCGTAGAGATCCAGCGCGTAGGCGGCGGGGTCGAGTTGGAGGCCCTCGACGCTGTTGTCCGCCGCCGGGTCGCCGGCCGGGGCGTAGCGGTCCGGCACGGTGTCCGCGTCGAGCACGACGGGCGCGGGAAGCTCGTTCCCCGAGGACCGGACGGTGACCGCGGGCCGGGATATCTGGGTGAGCGACTGGCCGCCGGACGCGGCGCCGCCGGGGTAGTACTCCCCGACCGTGCCCGAGACCAGCACGTCGTCGCCCACCGCGACCCGGGGAGTGGAGCTGGTGAAGACGAAGATGCCCTCGCTGGTGGCCGCCGAGCCGTCCGCCTCCGGGTCCTGGATCCAGAAGCCGCGTGAGCCGTAGGTGCGCACGCCCGTGACGATGCCCGCCACGTCGGTCACCTGGCGGCCCGCGTACGGCGACAGCCGCGTCGAGCCCTGGAGGTCGCGGATGCGCGGGGCGTCGAGGGCCTGGGCGTCGGCGGCCGAGGAGGCGGGCGGCGCGAGCAGCGTGCCGCACAGCCCGGCGACGACGAGGGCGCCGACGGCGGCCGATCTGCGGTGCGGGCGGAAACGGTGTGCTGCGGACTGGGCTGCGGACAAGGGGTGCCTCCGGACGGGCGTGTGGCCGAGTGCTGCTGCCTTCTACGCGCGTAAGCTCCCCCAGGCGCCGGGGCGTTGTCAACGGCTGCCGGAAAGCCGCCGGACGACGGGCGCGGAACGGCCGCGGAACGCACCGGTGAACGCGTGGGCCCGGTGTTTTTCTGGTGGCCCGTCAGGCGTTCTGTGACGACCGGGCGTTCGTCCGGTGGCGTCGGGGAACGGGCTCGCCGCGCGGAGTGGCGTCCGCTCATCTAGGCTGGTGACAGCCCAGCTCGTTGCGATGAGGAGCGATCGTGAACCCCGGTGACGACCGTCCCGTTATGCCGCCCGTGCGGCTTCCCGCGGAGGCCGAGCTGGCCCGCGACGCGCTCGCCGCGCCGCTGCTCGCGCGCGCCGCCTCCCTCGCCCGCTGGGCGCCCCCCGGCACGCCCGTGGGCGCCGGGGGCGAGCTGCTCGCCGCCGAGCTGAAGGGCGCCGTGACGCACCTCGGCCTCGACCAGGACGAGGACGGCGAGGCGCTGGCCGCTGACGCGTGGCACTTCGCCGTGGACACCGGCCTGGTGGACGTCACCGAGACCGGCGACGACGGCCCGGCGGGCGGCGAGGAGGAGGCGGTGGCCGGGACCGCCGCGCCCGGCGAGGACCTGGCCCGGCTCACCGGCGGCGGACCGGGCGACGTGCTGGACATCTGGGCGGCCGGTGTCGACGCCGTGCTCAGCGACGCCGCCACGCCCACGTTCGAGGAGATGCTGGGGGACCTGGCGGGCCTCGACGGCGCGGTGAGCCCGGACGGCGAGATCGACCCGGACGCCATCGACCTGGACGCGCTGGCGTGGGACCAGGAGGAGGCCGCCGGCTTCCTCGACGCCGCGCTGGGCAGCCTGTACCTCTTCGCCGTCACGGACGAGGCCGGTCAGGGCGTCTCGATGGTGCCGCTGCCGATGGTCGCCGCCGCGTCGCTGGTGCCCGAGGACATGGAGGAGCTGTCCGCCGAGGCGCTGGACGAGCTGTCGGACGCGGTGCTGAAGCTCGACGGGCAGTTCCGCGCGCTGGCGGGGACCGGGCTGCTGGAGTACCAGCCGGTGGACGACTCGGTGCTCGTCGACGCGGAGGACGACGAACTGCCCGGCGGCGGCGAGGCGTTCGCGCGCACGGAGGCGGACGGGTACGAGGCCCCCGGGGACGGCTCCGACGACGGCTTCGGGGACGAGGAGGACCTGAGCCGGTACGGGCTGGTCCGGCTGACCCCGCTCGGGCTGTGGGCGGTGCGGCGCCGGATGCGGGACGCCGGTCTGGAGGCCCCCGTGGTCGGCGAGCTGGCCGGCCGGCCCGCCGGAGCGCTGCTGGCCGCCCTGCCGTTCCGCCCGGAGCAGGCGGGGCGCGAGGAGGCCGAGCTGTGGCTGGCCGGCCGCGAGCCGCTGGCGGCGGCCCGTGAGCTGCTGGCCGCCGCCCGGGGCGTGGACGAGGCGGGGCCGGGGCGGCGGTTCGGCTGCCAGCTCGTGCTCTCGCTCCTCGACCGCGAGGTCGAACCGGCGGTGCGCGAGGTGCTGGACGACCGGGAGCTGGGCGGCCTGGCCCGGGTGTGGCTCGCGGAACGCGGCGCGGCCGACGTGCCCGCGCCGGACGAGGACATGATCTTCTGGCTGACGGTCGACACGCTGGCCGCGCAGCTCCTGCCGTTCGGGGCGGGGACGGCCGAGGAGGACGCCGCCGAGTTGCAGGAGCTGGTGTCCGGACTGGCCGACCAGCACAGCGAGTTCTTCGACCGGGCCTGGCGCTCGGACCACCCCGCGACGGCGGACGTCCTGGAGGCGGTGGGCCGGGTCCACCCGGACAAGCAACTGGCGAAGCGGGCCCGCAAGGCGGCCTTCAAGGCCCGCACCCGACGCGGCGAGTAACGCCTGCGGCGAGCCGGGCCGCGCACGCCGTCGGCGGCGAACCGGGCGGCGGGCCGTGTTCGCCCGTGCGGCGTGGCGGTGGGGATGCGGGCTGGTGTGCCGGGCGCGGGCGGTGGCCCTGGTCCGTCCGGCCGGTGGCCGCCGTCAGGCCGGGGTCCACGTGGGCGGAGTGGCGGTGGTGAACGGGCCGCCGAGGTGGGGGGACGGCGCCGGGGCCGGTGCCAGGGCGGCGGCGAACGGCTCGGAGTCGTCGGCCGGTTCGTAGCCCAGGGCGCGGGCCGGGGCGAGGTCCCAGACCGCCCTGGTGTTGGCGGACGAGCCGAACACCACGGTGTGGCCCACCCGTTCGGCGCTCAGCGCCGCGTGGACCAGGCGGGCCGCGTCCCCCGGGCTCAGCCAGATCGACAGTTCGCGGACCGTGGCCGGGGCGGGGGAGCAGGCGCCGATGCGGACCGAGACCGTCTCCAGCCCGTGCCGGTCCCAGTACAACTGCGCCAGGTCCTCGCCGAAGCACTTCGACAGCCCGTAGAACGTGTCCGGCCGGTGCGGCGTGTCGGCCGCGATCGGCGGGTCGTCCGGGCCCGGCCACCGGGTGAAGCCGACCGCGTGGTTGCTCGACGCGAAGACGACGCGGCGCACGCCCTCCGCCCGCGCCGCCTCGTACAGCCGGTAGGTGCCCTGGACGTTGGCGCGCAGGATCGTCTCGAACGCCGACTCCAGCGGGATGCCCGCGAGGTGCACCACCGCGTCGGCGCCGCGCAGCGCCGCCCGCAGCGTGTCGTCGTCCGCCGGGTCGGACAGGTCGCAGACCACGGCGTCCGGCTCGCCCGCCACCGGGACGACGTCCAGCGGCCGGAGCGCGTACCCGTGGCGCGGCAGCCGCTCCCGCAGCATCGTGCCGATGGCGCCCGCCGCGCCCGTGAGCAGCACCGTCGGCTTCCTGCCGGTCATCCGGTCCCCTTCCCTTCCGCGACCGTGCGGCGGCATGTCACCCGCGTCGGGCAGAATCCCTCCATGCCGCTGCGACGTCCGGACGACTTCTTCCACATCTCCGCACGAGGCTCCACACCGGGCCGCGAGGTACGCGGCGGCATGGCCACGTTCTTCACCATGGCCTACATCCTGGTGCTCAACCCGATCATCCTCGGCGGCGCCCGGGACGTGCACGGCGACCAGCTCGCGTTCGAGCAGCTCGTCACCGTCACCGCCCTCGTCGCCGCGATCATGACCGTCCTGATGGGCGTCACCGCCAACCTGCCGCTGGCGCTCGCCGCCGGGCTCGGCATCAACGCCATGGTGGCGTTCCAGATCGCGCCGCGCATGTCCTGGGCCGACGCGATGGGGCTGGTGGTGCTGGAGGGCATCATCGTCTGCGCCCTGTCCGCGACCGGGCTGCGGGAGGCGGTGATGAACGCGATCCCCGCCGCGCTGAAGCAGGCCATCGGCGTGGGCATCGGCCTGTTCATCGCGCTGATCGGGTTCGTGGACGCGGGCTTCACCCTCGGCCACGAGGGCGCGCCGCCGCTGAGCCTGGGCGCCGGGGGCGAGCTGACCGGCTGGCCCGTCCTGGCGTTCTGCCTGGGGCTGCTGCTGACCCTGGCCCTGCTCGCCCGCCGCGTGAAGGGGGCGATCCTGCTCGGCATCCTCGCCACGACCGTCTTCGCGATCGTCGTCAACGCCGTCGCGGACATCCCGGACGAGGCGTGGGGGCTGACCGTTCCCGAGGTGCCGGACGACGTGGCCGCCGCGCCGGACTTCGCGCTGCTCGGTGACTTCAGCCTGTTCGGGGCGTTCGGCGAGGTCAGCGTCGTGACGGCCGTGCTGCTGGTCTTCACGCTGTTCCTGACCGACTTCTTCGACACCATGGGCACCGCCGTCGGCGTCACGAGCGAGGCCGGGCTGCTGGACGAGCGGGGGCGGGTGCCGCGCCTGGGGCGGCTGCTGTTCGTGGACGGCCTGGCCGCCGCCGCGGGCGGGGCCGCGTCCGCCTCGTCCAACACCTCCTACATCGAGTCGGCGGCGGGCGTCGGGGAGGGCGCCAGGACCGGCGCCGCGAACCTGGTGACCGGCGGCCTGTTCGCCCTGGCCCTCTTCTTCGCGCCGCTGGCCGCCGTCGTCCCCGCGCAGGCCGCCGCGCCGGCGCTGGTCGCCGTCGGCTTCCTGATGATGGCGCAGGTGGGCCGGATCGACTGGGCCGACTACGCGGTGGGCATCCCGGCGTTCGTCACGATCGCCGTCATGCCGTTCACGTACTCGATCACCAACGGCATCGGCGCCGGGTTCATCGCCTGGGTCGTGCTGCGGGCGGTGCTGGGCCGCACCCGCGAGGTGAGCTGGCTGCTGTGGCTGACGGCCGGGCTCTTCGTCGTGTACTTCGGCATCGACCCCGTCGAGCAGCTCTTCGGGGTGGACGACTGATGCGGCGCCCCTTCGGCCTGGGCCTGGCCCGCCGGTCGGCGCGCGTGCTGCTGCTGGACGGCGCCGACCGGCTGCTGCTGTTCCGGATGACCGGGCGCCGCTCACCGTCGTGGCTGACGCCGGGCGGGGGCGCGCGGTGGCACGAGTCGCTGCGCGCGGCGGCGGCGCGGGAGCTGTGGGAGGAGACGGGGCTGCGGGTGGCGCCGGGGGCGCTGGGACGGCGGGTGGCGTGGACCGGCGGGTGGGCCGATCTGGGCTGGAAGCGCGGCCTGTTCGAGGACCACTTCTTCCTGCACCGGGTGGACGGCGCGTACCGGGTGGACACCAGCCGCATGGAGGAGTTCGAGCGGAGCACGACGACCGAGCACCGCTGGTGGCCGCTGCCGGAGTTGGCCACGACGGCGGAACGGGTCGTCCCGTTCGGCCTGGTCCCGCTCCTCACCGACATCCTGACCGGCCATGTCCCGGACGCACCGGTGAAGTTGCCCTGGCACCACGGGCGCCCGTCCGGACGCGGCGGATCAGTTCCGGAGACCGGCGACGAACGCGGCCCATGAGCGGGCGGGAACGGCCGGACCCGACCTTGACGCACTGCCCGCCGTTTCCGCTGTGGCCGCCGGTGCGCCACCTGACGTTCTCGATGCCGGTCATCGGCGCCCCTCCGCCGTGGCGCGCCTCATGTCGAGCGCATCATCCGCCGCGACGGCGGACGCTCGCAAGGTGCGCCCGCGCCGTCGTGGTCGGCGCGGGAACCTGATCGTGCGGGGGGCAGTCCCTGAGGGTCGCGAGGAACGCGGTCCAGGAGCGGGTGGGGACGGCGAGGACGGCGCGGGCGGGGGCCTTGCTGTCTCGCACCGGGACGACGCCCGGCAGGCCGGACCCGACCTCCACGCACCGTCCCCCATGGCCGCCGCTGCACGTGCTGTGGTCTGCCAGGTGACCCTGCTGAGGTCTGTCCCGGGGGCCGGGACAGCTGCCGGTCCCGTACGCCGCCGCGTGCGGTGCGGAGAACGCGGCCCTGTCGCGGCCGTTGACGGTCGACCCGGGCGGAACCGGCCTGGCCTGCCGGGACGAGAAGCCCGGGGGCCGGGACCCCCACGGCGTGCTGTGGGTGCGGTTCAGTCGGACGCCGGGGCACGGACGTCCGGACTGCCGGAAGACGCGTCCCCCGCGGCGGCGCCACGTGATGCCGCACCGGCCGTGTCAGGTGTGCGGCGGCCGGGCCGACCGCACCTCACGCGGCTGGTTGTATCCGGCCTCGCGCGGGGAGAGCTCCGCGCGCCCACCGGACCGGCCCGAGGGGGCGCTGACCACCAAGCCCCCGGTCTGGCTGTCCTGCGCCGCTCTGGCCCTGCGTCACTGCCCGCACCTCACCGAACCCGTGGCCATCCGCTCCAGGAAGCCGCGCGTCTGGGAAGGGTCTTCGGCGGCTTCTACGCCCCGGGCCCCAGCGGTGGGCTCGTCGCCTCCCCCTCGGACGACTACCTGCCGTACGGCCACCCCGCGGCCCCGTGGTTCGTCGCGTTCCAGCTCGTCACCGAACTCACCCGCTGCACCGAAGTCGACCTCACCACCGGCATCGCACCGTCCGCCCGGGTCAGCGGCTGACGGACCGCGCGCGGCGGTGTCACGTGCCCCTTCCGGAGTCGCCGGGATGTCCAGCGGTTCCTTCGTCCCCGTCACCGAGGGAGCCGAGGAACCGGAGGGCGTTGAGGGTGTGGGGGTGGTCGTGGCCGAGTACCCGTCGTTGGTGGGCGAGGGTGTCTTCCGCGAGGGCGCGTGCGGCCTGGAGCTCTCCCAGCTTCCGCAGGTCCATGGCGAGGTTGTGGGCGGTGTTGAGGGTGTGGGGGTGGTCGTGGCCGAGTACCCGTCGTTGGTGGGCGAGGGTGTCTTCTCCGAGGGCGCGTGCGGCCTGGAGCTCTCCCAGTTCCCCCAGGTCCATGGCGAGGTTGTAAGCGGTGCTGAGGGTGTGGGGGTGGTCGTGGCCGAGCACCCGTCGTCGTTGGGCGAGGGTGCTTTCTCCGAGTTCGCGCGCGGCCTGGGTTTCGCCCAGTTCCCCCAGGCGGATGGCGAAGTTGTGGGCGGTGATGAGGGTGTCGGGGTGGTCCTCGCCCAGGACGCGTCGTTGGCGGGTGAGGGTGTCTTCCGCGAGTTCGCGTGCGTCCTGGGTCTCGCCCAGCTCCGCCAGGCGGTTGGCGAGGGTGTTCGCCGCGTTCAGCGTGTCGGGATGGTCCTCGCCCAGGACGCGACGGCGGCGTTCGAGGGTGTCTTCGCCGAGTTGGCGGGCGCGGGTGAGGTCGCCGGTGTAGCTGTGGGCGCGGGCGAGGTAGATGGCGGTCCACAGGGAGCCCTCGTGGTCGGGGCCGAGCTGTGCGGTCCATGTCTCGTGGAGCTGTTCCAGGCGGGGAAGCGCGGCTCCGGGCTGCGCCCGTTCCATGAGGTACCAGCAGGCGGAGCGCGCGGTGTCCCGCCCGGCCTCGGTGGTGAGGTGGGCGGGGTCGGCGGCCAGGAGGTGGGGGAGGATCGCTTGCCAGCGGGGCCACGTGGCCGGGTTGATCGGGTCACCGGGGTACGCGGCGACGATGAGGGTTTCGGCGGCGCGGGCAGCGTCGGCGCGTTCGTCGTCGGTGAGTTGATGACGGATGAGGGCCTGGGTGAGGCGGTGGGGCTGGAGGGTGCCGTCCTGGACACGGGCCAGGCCCTGGCGGGCCAGGGCGCTCAGCAGGGTTCGGGTCTGGAGAGGGTTGCCCAGCAGTCCGGCCAGCGCGGGGTGCGGGTTCTCGGTGACCTCGTCGGCGCAGGCGTGCAGGGGAAAGGGCTCGGGTGCCAGGAGCGCCACGCCGCGCAGCAGCGCCAGCGCGGCGGGGTTCGTCTGCGCGAGGCGCTGGGTGCTCAGGCGGATCTGCGCGGCCAGCGGGGCCGGGTAGCCGTGCGGGCTGCCCTCGTTCAGCACCTCGTCGACGCGTTCGTCCAGCAGGGTCAGGTACTCCTGGGGGGTCATGCCTTCGGCCAGGAGAGCAGCGGCCTGTTCGAGGGCCAGCGGCAGGTCGTCCACCATCGCGGCGATGTGGTCGGCCTCCGCGTGGGGCAGAGCGGGTGCTCGGTCGCGCAGCAGTCTCACGGATTCCGTGCGGGCGAGGGTGTCCACCTCCAGGGCCCTGGCGACGCCGGTCCAGTAGGGGTTGCGGGAGGTGATGACCACGTGCCCGGTGGTGTCGGGGAGGTAGGGGACCAGGGCGGCGGGGTCTTCCGCGTTGTCGAATATCAGCAGCCAGCGGTCCCGGGCGCGCAGCTCTCGCCCCAGGGCGGCCAGCGCCTTTTCCACCGGAGCGTCGGCGTCGGCGGCGCCGATCTCGGCCGCCAGTGCCGCGAGTTGTCCGGGAATCAGGCCGGGCGCTTCCGACGCGACCCACCAGGCGAAGTCGTACTCCCCGGCGAAGCGGTGGGCGTACTCGATGGCGAGCTGGGTCTTGCCGACCCCTCCCCGGCCGCGCAGGGCGGTGACCGCCACCCGGGAGCGGTCCGTGAGCGCGGTGCGGACCTGGATGAGCATGCCGTCCCGGCCGGTGAAGGCCGTGTTGCGGCGGGGCACGTTCCATACCGGCGGCAGACTCCCCGGCAGCCGTGGACCCGGCCGGCCGTGCCGCTGGCCATTGCCGGTGGCGGGAGGGAACGTCGGCTCGCCGTCCGGGCGCCGCGGACCGGCCACCGCCTCCAGCAGCACCCGCCGCGCCTCGTGCCGTTCGAGCCCGGCGAGGGAGGGGGCGTGCAGGGACCGCAGGATCGCGGGCGCGGGCGCGTCGTCCAGCCGGACCGGGATCAGCTTCCCCCTGATCGCCACGATGGTCGTCCACTCGTCGGTGGTGAACCGTTCCCGCTCGAAGTACGCGCCCGAGAACAGGGCCAGCATCCGGCCGCGTTCGAGCGCGTCGCTCATCCGCAGGACCGTGTTCTCCCCGGCGGCCCAGTCCCACGCGTCGAGTTCGACCAGGTAGCCCGCGTCCTCCAGCTGCCGGCCGACCCACTCCGCCCACGCCCGTTCCACACCGGCGTAGCTGATGAAGACCCGCCCCGGCTCCCCGCCCAACTCCGCCTCCTCTCAACCCACTCCAGCCTAGGGGAGGTCACCGGCCGTACCCCCGTACGCGCGGAGACCCGCGGTCTAGACGACCCCGCCGGGGGTGACGAAGCCGTGTTCGTAGGCCGCGATCACGGCCTGGGTGCGGTCGCGGGCGTGCAGTTTGGCCAGGATCGCGGCGACGTGGGTCTTCACCGTCTGGGCGCCCACGGTCAGGCGGGCGGCGATCTCCGCGTTCGTCAGGCCCTCGGCCATCAGGCGCAGCACCTGGGCCTCGCGGTCGGTCAGGCGGGCGCGCAGCGTGCCGGCGCGGGCCGTGCGGGCGTGGCGGGCGGCCAGGGCGCGGACGGCGGCCGGGAAGAGGAGCGAGTCGCTGCGGGCCACCAGCCGGATCGCGCCCACCAGGTCCTCGGCCGCCGCGCGCTTCAGCAGGAAGCCGCTGGCGCCGACGCGGAGCGCCTCGTAGACGTAGGCGTCGTTCTCGAACGTCGTCACCACGATCACGCGCGGCGGGTCGGCCATGGTGCGCAGGAGCTGTTCGGTGGCGCGGATGCCGTCCACCTCCGGCATCCGCACGTCCATCAGCACCACGTCCGGCCGCAGCTCCCGGACCACGGACACCGCCTCCGCGCCGGTCGCCGCCTCGCCCACCACCGTCAGGCCGGGCTCGGCGCCGATGATGGCGCGCAGCGCGCCGCGCACCAGGCGCTCGTCGTCGGCCACGACGACGCGGACGGTCATCGGGTGGCTCCCAGGGGGAGGCATGCGGTCAGGTGCCAGGTTCCGTCCGGAGCGGGGCCCCAGGATGCCGTGCCGCCGAGGAGGGCGGCGCGTTCCGCGATGCCGCGCAGGCCGCGTCCGCCGCCGGGGTGGCGGGGGGCGGCGGCCGGGACCGGGTTCCCCATGGTGAGCGTCAGCTCCTCGTCGTCGGTGGTGACGCGCAGCGCGACCGGGACCTGGCCGGCGTGGCGGAGGACGTTGGACAGGCCCTCCTGCGCGATCCGGTACGCCTCGCGCGAGACCAGCGCGGGCGGCGGGCGGCGTTCGGCGCGGGTCAGCGTCACGGCGAGACCGGCGGCCCGGGTGCGGTCGAGGAGGGCGGGCAGGTCGGCCAGGGTCGGCGCGGGCGCGGTGGCGGTGGCGTCCTCCTCGCGCAACAGGCCGAGCACGGTGTCGAGTTCGGCCACGGCGGCGCGGGCCGTCGCCTCGATCGCGGCCAGTGCCTCGCGGGCGAACTCCGGGTCGGCGTCGAGGACTTTGCGGGCCGCACCGGCCTGGAGCGTCACCGCGCTGAGCGCGTGGCCGACCGAGTCGTGCAGTTCGCGGGCGAGGCGGTTGCGGGCGGCGAGGTCCGCGGCCCGCTCCTCGGCCGCCGCGAGCCGGTCGGCCGGGGAGGGGCCGAGCAGCACCGGGGCGAGGCGGGCCAGCAGCAGGCCCGCGCCCGCCGCGCAGGCGGCCAGCGCGGCGAGCAGCGCGAGTCCGAGCGGTGGTCCCGCCCACGCCGGGACGTGCGGCCAGCCGTAGCGGCTGTCGCGCAGCGCGGCCGAGAACGGGTACGCCGTCAGGACGACGACGGCCGGGGGGACGGCCAGCGTCATGCCGCTGACCAGCCCGCCGAGGCCCAGGTGCGCGACGAGCCAGGCGGCGGTCCGGCGGCGGGTGGCCCAGGAGCCGGCGGGCGTGGCGGCCAGCCGGTCCCCGTCGACGCCGGCCAGCGCGCGGACCGCCTGCGTCTCCAGGGCGCGGACGAGGGGGAAGAGCCCGGTGACGGCGATCAGCGGGAGGGCGAGCGCGAAGGCGAGGAACCCCGGGCCGGGCTCGGTGAACGGGTCGGCGCCGGGGGAGACCACGCCGACGGCGACCGTCGTCAGCAGGAAGTACGGCATGAGCAGCGCCCCGCCGAGCAGCAGGTGCACCCAGCGCAGCCGCAGCGTCCGGCCCGGCACCCGGATCACCGGGGCGGCCGGGCCGCGCTCGCGGCGCGTTCGGCGAGGAAGCGGGCGCCGACGGCGAGGATCAGCATCCCGGTGAGCATCTGGCCAGCGTAGAGGAGGTTCATGACGGGGGTCGCGCGCTCCCCGGGATCGGCGGTCTCCCCGGTCAGCGTGCCCGCCAGCAGCAGCCAGCCGCCCCACGCGGCGAGCGCGGCGCTGCCCGTCCAGGCCAGGGCGACGGCGGTGAACAGCCGCGTCCGGCCGCGGCGGCGCGGCCGGAAGGCGAGCAGGAGGACCCCGGCCGCGGCGGCGAGGAGGAACAGGACGGTGGAGGAGGTGGTGACGTAGAACATGGCGTCCCGGTCGGCCACCTGCTTCCCGGAGAGGCCGGTCGTGCCGCCCGCCAGCCAGCCGGTCTGGACGGTGAGCACGGCGCCGCACAGCAGCGCCGCGGCCACGGCGCCGGCCCGCTGCGCGGCGGCGCTCGCGGACCGGGGCAGCCCGGCCAGGCGCCCGCTCAGCAGGTGGCCCCAGCGCTCGCGGACGTAGCGGACGAACAGGCCGCCGAGGGCGAGGGCCTGGAGGCCGAAGCCGGTGTAGACCACGGTGAAGACCCAGGGATCGAGGAAGAGTTCGTCCTCGCTCCGCTCGGCGCCGGGCGGGGTGCCGGTGAAGAGCTCCACGAGGGAGCCGACGGGGAAGCCGACGACGATGGGGGCGAGCAGCCCGGTGGCGACCCACAGCGGCCAGGCGACGAGCCAGGCCGGGAGCCGCCGCCCCCAGGGGCGGGTGAGCGCGAGGGCCAGGACGATGACGGCGGCGTCCATGCAGGCGGTCGCCGCGTTGGCGACGAAGAGGGTGTCCTCGCCCTCGGGGGAGCGCAGTGCGCTGCCTTCCGGTATGCCGAGGTGACTCCCGGACAGCCAGGCGATCTTGAGGGCCAGGTACGGGACGCAGGAGGCGATCGCGAGGGCGCGCAGCCACGCCTTCGGCCGGTGCCGGTGCCGGTCCCCGGCGTGGCGGCGTGCGGGCGGGGACAGGAGAGCCGCGGTCGGGGCGGCGGGCGTCGTCGTCATGCCTCCACGCTCCCGCCCGCCCGGCCCCCGCCGCGTCCTGCGCCATGGTGAACCGCGTCCCCCGCGCGGGGGAGAGGCACGAGGGCGCGGGGAGGCCCGGCGCGTGTCCGATCGTTCGCGCCGGGTCGGCGCCCGGCGCTCGGCCGACAAGGCGCCGGATGCGCGGGCCGTACGGTGGGAGGCAGGCACCTCCCGGACGCGGCCCGGGGAGAACATCGCCGGGTCGCGTCCTGAGGTCGGGTGCGGAACGGTGGTGCGCTCGGGTGGCTGCGGCGGGTGCGGTCGGCGGTCAGGTGAATTCGTGCGGTGAATCATCCGTATGTATGAAGGTGGCCCTTCGTTCACCTTGGTGGCCACTCGGGGCCACCGGCCGCTCCTAGCCTCACGGGAGCATCACTGACGGCACACATATCAGCGAGTGAGGATCCGCGATGTCAGGACTGCCCCCCGTTTTCCCCGCGATCGACCCGGACGACGTGAGCTCGAACAGCTCCGGCAACCGGACGTTCGGGGAGGTCGTCGAGAAGCGGATGTCCCGCCGGGCCGCGCTCAGGGGCGGGACCGCCGCCGCGGCCGGGTTCCTCGTCGCGGCGACCGCCGGTTCCGGGACGGCCGGCGCGGCCGGGCAGACCGCCGCGCCCGTGCGCGGCGGCGGTGGCCGTCCGCCGCGGGGCCTGCTGGGCTTCCCGGCCGTGCCCATGTCGACCGCCGACACGTTCACCGTGCCCGAGGGCTACGAGACCCAGGTGATCATCCCCTGGGGCACCCCGATCCGGCCGGGCGGCCCGCAGTGGCGCAAGGACGCGGGCAACACCGCCGCCGAGCAGGCCGAGCAGGTCGGCATGAACCACGACGGCATGCACTTCTTCCCGATCGGGTCCGGCCGCCAGGGCTGCCGCCGCGGCATGCTGGTGCTCAACCACGAGTACGTCGACCAGGAGTTGCTGTTCCCCGACGGCGCCGCCACGATGACCGCCGAGAAGGTGCGCAAGGCGCTGGCCGCGCACGGCGTCAGCGTGGTCGAGATCGAGGAACGCGACGGCGCGTGGCACGTCGTGGACTCCCGCCGCGCGCGCCGGATCACCGGCGAGACGCCGGTGGACTTCTCCGGGCCGGTCACGGCCGACCACCCCCTCCTGCGGGCGAACGACGAGCCCCGCGGCACGCTGAACAACTGCTCCAACGGCTGGACCCCGTGGGGCACCTACCTGGCGTGCGAGGAGAACTGGAACAACTACTTCGGCACCCAGGACCCCGCCTGGCAGCCCACCGCCTCGCAGTCCCGCTACGGCGTGTCCAAGAGCGGCGGCGGCTTCCGCTGGCACCTGGCCGACCCGCGCTTCGACCTGGCGGCCAACCCGAACGAGATCAACCGGTTCGGCTGGATCGTCGAGATCGACCCGATGAACCCCCAGGCCAAGCCCGTCAAGCGCACGGCGCTCGGCCGCGTGAAGCACGAGGGCTGTACGGTCACCGAGTCGCGGGGCCGCGTCGTCGCCTACACCGGTGACGACCAGGACGGCGACTACATCTACAAGTTCGTCGGCAAGGGCCGCTGGCGCGCCCAGCGGGCCCTGGGCCGCAGCCCGCTGGACCACGGCACGCTGTACGTGGCGCGGTTCGAGGACGACGGCACCGGCACCTGGCTGCCCCTGGTCCACGGCACCGGGCCGCTGACCACTGCCAACGGCTGGGCCGACCAGGCGGACGTGCTGCTGCGCACCCGCGAGGCGGCCGACGCGGTGGGCGCCACCAAGATGGACCGCCCGGAGTGGATCGCGGTCAACCCGCAGAACCAGGACGTCTACTGCACGCTGACCAACGGCAGCGGCTGGGACAGCGCGGTCAGCCCGCGCAAGCCCAACCCGTACGGCCACATCGTGCGCTGGACGGAGAAGGACGGCGACAACACCGCCACCACCTTCGACTGGGACATCTTCGTCCTGGCCGGTGACCCGGCGTACGACGGGCAGGCCGGGACCGACGCGTCCAACGCCTTCGGCTCGCCCGACGGTCTCGGGTTCGACGGCGACGGCCGGTTGTGGATCATGACGGACATCTCCAACTCCTCGCAGAACCTGGCCACCAAGGGCTACGACAACATCGGCAACAACCAGATGCTGGCCGCCGATCCGCGCACCGGCGAGATCCGTCGGTTCCTCACCGGCCCGCGCGGCTGCGAGATCACCGGGCTGGCCTTCACGCCCGACCACCGGACGCTCTTCGTGAACGTCCAGCACCCGGGCGAGGCGACGGCGGCCTGGGGCACGCCGACGCCGCAGAACCCGCGCGCGGTCAGCAACTGGCCCGACTTCGACCCGGAGGGCCGGCCGCGTTCGGCCACCGTCGTCATCCGCCGCACGGACGGCGGCGTGATCGGCGCCTGAGCGGGCCGCGGCGCGCGCCCGCGAGGCTCTGAACTCCCGGCTTCGGGGACGGGAGTCCAGAGCCTCCGGGCGTTTCCCGCGCGGCGTGCGGCGTCTCAGACGTCCGCCGTGCGGCCGTGCCAGTCCAGGCACACCACCATGGCGTCGTCCTCCGGCAGCGGCCCGCCGCGGTGGCCGGCCAGCTCGGACAGGATGGCGCGCGGCACCTGGGCCGGGGGCAGCAGCCGGGTGTTCATGATGGCGCGGGCCAGCGCCTTCTCGCCGTACCGCTCGCCGCCCGGCGAGGAGGCGTCGTACACCCCGTCGCTGACGAAGAACAGCCGGTCACCCGGCAGGGTGGTGAACTCCTGCGCGGTGTACACCGTTTCCTCGAACATGCCGAGCGGGAGCTGACCCTCCAGCTCCACGTACTCGGCAACGCCCTGGCGCAGCAGCCACACCCGGGGCGAGCCCGCGTCGATGACCCGGGTGCGGCCGGTCGCGAGGTCGAAGCGGAGCAGCAGGGCCGAGACGTGCGTGAGGCCCCGGTACTGGCCGTAGATGGCCTGGTCGGCCAGGTACGCCTGTTCGGCGAGGCCGAGCCCGGCCCGGCGCGCGTTGCGCAGGGCGCTGACGGCCAGGCTGGTGAGCAGCGACGCCTCTATGCCCTCGCCCATGCCGTTGATGACGGTGAGGGACAGGTGCTCGGCCGAGGTCGACCAGTCGAACGTGTCGCCGTGGACGGCGTAGGCGGGTTCGAGCTGCCCGCCGAGCTCGTACTCCGGGCGGGAGCAGGACCGGCCGGGCAGGAGCTGCCACTGCATCTCGGCGGCCAGCGTGAGCCGTTCGGACCGGCGGGCCTGGAGGTACAGGTCCGTGTCCCGCTCGGCGACGACGATCTCGTGGCCCAGTATCCCGGCGATCTCGGCCAGTTCGTCCAGCACCGTGGCGCCGAAGCGCTCGCGCGGCAGCCGGACGGTGAGCACGCCGATGCGGTCGCCGCGGACGCTGACGGGCAGGTGGGCGGTCAGCTCCGAGGCGCCCTCGGCGGGCTCCACGTACGGGAGCTGGGAGCCGAACGCGCGGCCCGCCGGTCCCATGTGGACGGGAAGGGAATGGTCGGCGGGGGCGTCGACCGGACGCAGGGAGGTCACCCCGTAGTCCGCGACCATCAGGGTCGCGTCGCTCGCGGAGTAGCACCGGAGCAGTACCGCGCGCAGACTGTCGAGCAGTGCGTGGGGGGCCGCGTGGCGCAAGGCACGTTCAGCGGCCGCGAGTCTGTCCACCGTGTGAGTTCGCCTTCTGGGGGAGTGCCGGTCGCGGAAACCGGTGAGGTAGGGAGGGACGCCGGAGCGGACATCCGGGATGACAAGCCAGATCCTGAGTGCCAGAGTGAGATGCGTGAATCCACCCCCTCCACACCGGCCCCCGGATGCCGCCCTGGCGGCGTCCGAGGTGATCGAGCTGCTGGAGGTCCTGTGGGAACGGGGGCGGGACGCCGCCTCGCCGGCACCGGTCTCTTCCTCCCAACTCCGGGTGCTGTACATCCTGGAGCGCGACGAGGGCATCAACCTTCGCGGGCTGGGGGAGCTGCTGGGCTCGGCGCCCTCCTCGGTGAGCAGACTGTGCGACCGGCTGCAAGCCCTCGGCTTCGTGGAACGGACGCCGAGTCAGGCCAGCCGCCGCGAGCTCGAACTCTGGCTCACGCCGCGCGGCCGGCGGTACCTCCAGGACCTCAGAGAGCGCCGGGAGAAGGCGCTGCTGACCGCGATCGCCGCCATGCCGCCCAGTACCCGCAAGGCACTTGTCGAAGGACTCGCCGGCTTCCGGGACGCCGTGGCGGAGACCATGCCCGCCCGGGACCGGGCCGCCGACCGCTCCGCCCGCTCGGCGTAGAAGGTGCGACGGTGACATGGCGGGCTCCTAGGGTGACCGGCCGTGTGCCGGACCGGCGGGAGCGCCGGGTGGCGGGCCGCCAGGCACAGCGTGTGGCCGCGATACTACTGTTGTCAAATGGAAACTGTTGCGGGCTGTTCAGTGATACGGCAGAACCTGGAACCTGTGACGGCCTGTTGTCGGCCTCCGGGGGTAGGGGACTACCGGGCGGCGCCCCGTGTCGGTAACATTTGCCGGACGGCAATTCATGACAAAACGTACCAAGTGCATACCCAGAGGAAGACGTTGACGTGCCGGACAGGGCACGTCGACGGCGAGAGGTTTTTCTTGTGACGGCCACCGACTCCGCGGTGCGCGAGCAGCTCATCAGCGCGCTGCGTGACCACGACGAGGACATCGCCGACAAGTGGGTCCGCCTCCAGACCGAGCAGGAGGGGCTGGGCGCGGGCATCGGCGAGGACGAGCTGCGCGTCGAGGCGGACGGCCTCATCGCGGCGCTCCTGGCCGGTCTGGAGAGCGGGCTCCCGGCCGGCCGGATCGTCTCCTCCCACCCCGAGCTGCGCGGCACGATCACCGAGTTGTCGCTGCGCCGGGCCCGGGCGGGCGGCACCCCGACGGCGACCTCGCTGGCGGTCCTCTCCCTGAAGGAGGTGCTGCTGTCCATCTTCCAGCGGACCACGCGGGACGCCGAGGAGCTGTTCCAGGCGGCGCTGCTGATCAACCGGCTGGTGGACACGGCCGGGGTGCTGTCGTTCGACACCTATGTCGCCAGCCGCGAGGAGATCATCTCCCGGCAGAGCCGCCAACTGCTGGAGATGTCCACGCCCGTGGTCCGGCTCTGGCGCCACGTGCTGGCCGTGCCGCTCATCGGCACCCTCGACACCGCGCGGACCCAGGTCGTGATGGAGAGCCTGCTCCAGGCCATCCAGACGCACGAGGCGCAGGTCGCCATCGTCGACATCACCGGTGTCGCCGCGGTGGACACCTCGGTCGCCCAGCACCTGATGCAGACCGTCGCCGCCGTGCGCCTGATGGGCGCCGACTGCGTCATCAGCGGCATCCGGCCGCCCATCGCCCAGACCATCGCGCAACTCGGCGTGGACCTCTCCGAGATCCTCACCCGGGCCACCCTGGCCGACGCCCTGGCGGAGGCCGTCAAGATCACGGGGCAGCCGGCGCTTCCCACGGGCGACGCGGTCCGCCGGTGAACGGGCAGAAGCCGGCGAGCGTGCCGATCCTCCGCCTCGGCGACGTGCTGGTCACCGGCCTGCTCGACGAGCTGGACGACAAGTCGGCCATGGCGTTCCTGGACGAGCTGACCGAGCGGATCGCCGCGGACGCCGCCACCGGCGTGCTCATCGACATCTCGCGGCTGGAGCTCATCGACTCGTTCGTGGCCCGCACCCTCACCGAGCTCACCACGACGGCGCGGCTGCTGGGCGCCCGCGTCATCGTCGCCGGAATGCGCCCGCCCGTCGCCATCACCCTGGTCGAGCTGGGACTGCGGCTGGACGGCGTGGAGACGGCCCTCAACGCGGAGCAGGGCATGGCGGCCCTGGGCTGGTTCCGCACCGTACGGTCCGGGGAGGCTTCGGCACCGTGATGACGCCTCATGAGCCGGCGAGGGGCCTCACCCGGGAGCGGCAGCCGGATCCCGGCCCCGGCCGGGACATCGCGCGGGAGACGTACCGCGAGACCCACCGCGAGACGTACCGCGAGACCTATCCGGTGCGCACCGAGGAGGACCTGCTGGAGGCCCGGCACGCGGTGCGGGCCGCCACCCTCGCCGCCGGCTTCGGGCTGGTCGACCAGACGCGCGTGGTCACCGCCGCCAGCGAGCTGGTCCGCAACGCCTACATCCACGGCGGCGGCGGCACGCTCACCATCGAGCGGCTGCACCGTCCCGGCCACCGGGGCGTCCGCCTCGTCGTCACCGACGAGGGGCCCGGTATCCCGGACATCGAGGCCGCCCTGGCCGACGGGTTCAGCACCGGCCCCGGGCTCGGCCACGGCCTGGGCGGCGCCAGGCGGCTGATGCACGACTTCCACATCCGCTCCTCGCCCGGCCGCGGCACCACCGTGAGCGCGACCCGCTGGACCCAGGGATAACGGGCCGTGTCTCCGTCCCCCCACCCGCGGCAGGTCAGCACCCAGGTCCGCATCGACCACCACAGCGCCGTGCACGTCGCCTCGGTCGCCGCGCGGGGGCTCGCCCGGGACTGCGGCCTGACCGGCGCCCTGCCGGAGAAGGCGGCCGTCCTCGCCAGCGAACTGGCCACCAACCTCGACAAGCACGCCCGTGACGGCGTGGTCTACCTCCAGCCGCTGGCCCTCGGCGAGGGCCTCGACATCACCGCCGCCGACCGGGGGCCGGGCATGTCCGAGCTCGAACGCTGCTTCGCCGACGGCTACACCACCAGCGGCACCCTCGGCGCGGGCCTGGGCGCGGTGCGCCGCATAGCGACGGACTTCACCATCCGCACCCAGCCCGGCGACGGCACGGTCGTCAGCGCCCGTCTCGCCCGGCCGCAGGACCTCACCGCGGCCAGGGCGCCCGTCGGCGCGGTCTGCCTGCCCCTGGAGGGCGAGGACGCCAGCGGCGACGCCTGCGCCGTCACCGAGACCGACACCGGCCGCACCGCCGTCGTCGTGGACGCCCTCGGCCACGGCCCCCCCGCGGCCGACGCCGCCCGCGCGGCCATGACCGCGTTCGCCCACGACCCCGGCCGCCCGCTGCCGGTCCTGATGGCCGCGCTCCACAGGGCACTGCGCCGCACCCGCGGGGCCGCCGTCGCCCTGCTCCGGCTCAGCCCCGGCCGCCTGGACTACTGCGGCACCGGCAACGTCCGCCTGGCGCTGGTCACTTCCGACCGGGTCCGGACGGGTCCCTCCGGGCCGCCCGGTATCGTCGGTTTCAACATGCCCGAGCCGACCGTCCACAGCCTCGACCTGGCCCCCCAGGAGACCTGTGTGCTGCACAGCGACGGCATCGACCCCGGATGGGCCCGCCACGCCCGCCCGTTCCTGCTCCGCCCGCATGAGAACCGTGCCATGACGACCACCGACAGCCGCCGCTTCCGCGCCCAGGCGGACCTGCGGCACGCCGTGCGCCAACTGGCCCGCACCCACCGGCTCCCGGTCGACCTCAGGGCCCGTCTGGTGGTCTCCGTCACCGCTGTCGCCGGCTCGGCGTTCGCGGCCGGCGGCGCCGTCCACCTGGAGACCTCGGTGCGGCGCGCGGACAACGGGCACCCCGGCCTGCTCGCCGTGGTCTGCCGGCCCCTGGGCCACGCGGGCCGGCCCGAGTCGGCCGAGCTGCCGCTGCCCGCCGAACTCACCGAGGACGGCGGCGCGGTGTGGCGGGTGCCGCTCCCGCCGCGCCCGGCGGGAGGAGGGGCCGCACCGGGCCTGCTCGACACCTCGCCCGGCAGCGAGAGCGAGGCGCTGGAGCAGGAGTTGCAGCAGGCCATGGCCCGCGCCGACGCGCTGGCCGCCGACCACCGGCGGCTCAAGCACGAACTGGCCGAGACCAACAGCGGCGTGCTCGCCCTCTACGTCCAACTGGAGGAGCGGGACGAGCGGTTGCGCCGCGCCCACGGCAAGACCCTGCGCGAGCTGGAGGACGCCCTGCGCCCGCCGCCGCTGGACATCGACGGCCTGGAGCTGGCCGTGCACTACGCCCCGGCCGGCACCGACGCCCCCACCGGCGGTGACCTCTACGACTGGTTCCGGCTGCCCGACGGCACCGTGCACATCACCGTCGTGGACGCCCTCGGCCACGGCGTCACCAGCACCCGCAGCGCGCTGAACGTCACCCACGCCGTGCGCACCCTCGCGCTGGAGGGCCACCGGCTGGAGTCGATCATCGCCCGCGCCGACGAGGTGATGCGGCCCTTCGACCGCGACGTCATGGCCACCGTCCAGCTCGCCCGCATCACCCCCGCCACCGGCGAGCTGCTGCTCGCCAACGGCAGCCACCCGCCGGGGCTGCTGGTCCGCGCCTCCGGCGGCCACGAGTACCTGGAGGTCAAGGGCCGGGGCGTCGGCTTCCCCCTGCCCGGCAGCGAGCGGCTGCTGCGCACCACCATGGAGCCCGGCGACCTGCTGGTGCTCTACACCGACGGGCTCACCGAGAGCCGCCGCGACCCGCTGGAGGGCGAGGCGCGCCTGATCCGCGCGGCCCGCCGGCACGCGGGGCTGCCCATAACGGACGTTCCCCGGGCGATCGCCCGGGAGATGCACACCGTGATCCTCCACCCCGACGACACCCTGGCCCTGGCCCTGCGCCTCCTGCCGCGCCAGGATTCGAGAGAGCGTGTGACGACATGACGACGACGACCGAGACAGCGACGACCACGACGGCGGCGCGGCCGATCCTCGTCACCGGCCTGCCCCGCAGCGGCACCAGCTGGGTCGGCAAGATGCTCCAGGCCGGCGGCGAGCTCGTGTACGTCAACGAGCCGCTCAACCCCAGCCGCCCGCCGGGACGTTCGCCCGGCGTGCTGAACGCCTCGGTGACCCACGCCTTCCAGTACATCTGCGAGGACAACGAGGAGCCCTGGCTGCGGGCGTTCGGGGACACCGTGCGGCTGCGCTACCGGACCGTCGCCGAGCTGCGCGCCAACCGCGCGCTGCCCGATCTGGCCCGCCTCGCCAAGAATCTGTCGGCGTTCACGGCCGGCCGGGCGCGCGGGCGGCGGGCGCTGCTGGACGACCCGTACGCGGTGCTGTCGGCGGCCTGGTTCGCCCGGCGGCTGGGTGCGGTGGCGATCGTGCTGGTCCGCGATCCGGTGACGTGGGCGGGCAGTTGGCGCAAGCTGGGCTGGACGACGTACTTCCACGAGCTGCTGGAGCAGCCGCTGCTGATGCGGGACCTTCTGGGCGGGCACGCCGACGAACTGCGGGCGCTGGTGGGCAGCCAGGACGAGCTGGCGAAGAACGCGGCGCTGTGGCGGGTCACTTACGACGCGGTGGACGCGATGCGCCGCGAGAACGGCGGGTCGCTGCACGTCGTGCGGTACGAGGACCTGGCCGGTGACCCGGAGACGGCGTTCGGCGGGCTGTACGCCACCTGCGGGCTGACCTGGGACGCCTCGGCGCGGCGGGCCGTCCGGGAAGCCACGCAGGCGGGGAACGCGCCGACGCGGGCGATGTCCTGGAGCCTGAAGGGCGGCCTGTCGAAGACGGCCTACCAGCCGATGGACAGCAGGGCCGCGCTGGTGACCTACAAGGAGCGGCTGACCGAGGACGAGATCGCCCGCGTGCGGGAGCTGACGGCGGACGTGCGGGCCCGCTTCTACGACGCCTGACGGGCCCGCCGCGCCGTCAGGCCCGGCCGCGCCGCCGCAGCCCGAGCAGCGTGCGGCGCGGCGGCCGGACCATCAGCTCGTCCACGAGGGCGCCGAACCGCCGTACCGTTTCCGGGAGTTCGCTGATCTCCGGGGTGGCGGCGAACGACTCGGGCCGGTCCAGCGCGGCCGTCAGCAGCAGCCGGAAGTCGTGCTCGGTGGTCGCGACCCGGATCAGCCCGGTCTCGTCCAGCCGCCGGGCGAACCGGACCTGGTGGTCGTCGACGTGCTCGCCCAGCTCCGGGCGGCGTGGCACCACGATGGGCACCTTGCCCGCGCCGCGCGCGTCCATGATGGAGCCGGGGCCGCCCTGGCAGACGACGACCGCCGCCTCGCGCAGCGCCGCCCGGAACGCGTCGTGCGGCATCATCGCGGTGGCCTCGACGCCCGGCGCGGCGGGCGGCGCGGGCGTGAAGCCGTGCTGCACGGTCCAGCGCAGCGGCTCGCGTTCCGCCTGCCACCGCTCGATCCACGTCATCAGCCGGGTGAAGGGGTGGTGGTCGGTGCCGACCGTCACCAGGACGCGGGTCATGTCACATCACCTTTCCGACGACGACCGAGCCGTCGTACAGCGCGCGCTGGTCCTCCCACTGCACGAGGAACAGATCGGTCACCGGGCGGCACAGCCTGCCGGTCATGGTCGTGCTGTCGATGCGGTCGAAGACCTCCAGGTAGGCGGTGCGCGTGCCGCGCAGTCTGGCCACCCAGAAGAACGGCACCGCGACCCCGGCGCCCGAGCTGACGACCAGGTCGGGCGCGTACTTGGGGACGAGGCGGAACGCGAGCCACAGGTTCCGCAGGAGGTTGGGGATGTTGCGGGTGGTCGGGTGGTACGCCCAGCGGACGTCCTCGCCGTCGAGCAGTGAGCGCGCGTCGGCGGTGTCGAAGGTGACCCACATGCGGTCGTGCCGGGTCCACCAGGGGGCCAGCTTGTGGAGCTGGGCGAGGTGGCCGCCGGCGGAGCAGACGATCAGCACCTTCAGGCGCCGTCCGGGCCCGGTGGCCTCGTCGTGTCTCATCGGGTCGCTTTCCTTCTGAGGCGGTAGCCGTAGCGGAGCATGCCGGGGGCGGTGAGCGCGGTGACGACGGCCCGGTCCCGGGGCGCCATCGCGGACCGCCACGCGTCGTCCACGCGCAGCGGGACGGGACCGCTGGTGAAGCGCATGGGGTTGCCGGAGACGCTGTGCTCGGCCGACAGCCGCAGCCCGTCGTCCCGCACGAAGTCGAGGTCGGGGGGCGTGAGTTCGCTGCCGGCGAGGGCCGCGATCCGGGTGAGGGCGGTGGCCGGGTCGGCGACGAACCGCTCGTAGCGCAGCCCCATCGTGTCGCCGTGCACCATCCGCAGCACGTCGAACAGGCCGTTGAACGCCGACCAGCGCGCGGCCAGCCTCGGCACCGGGATCTTCGCCATGTAGGCGTCCTGGTCCACCACTTCGGGCCGCTTGACCTTCTTGGCCCAGGAGTGCGCCACGCCCCGGCTGTCGCGGGTGACGTGCAGCAGCCGCAGGTCGACGGACGGCACCCGGCGCAGCGTCGCGGCGTAGGAGACGTGCTTGGAGGAGTCGACCACGACCGAACAGCCGCTCACCTCCTGGATGGCCGCGTAGAGCCGCCCGAGTACGGCGGTCAACTTGTCGAGCCGGTCCCGGAAGTCGCGGCTGAGGTCCGGCCGCAGGAGCTGCGGCAGGTAGCGGGTCCGGTCCACCGTGTGCTGGAGGGCGGCGACCCGGGCCGGGTCGGCCGCGTCCCAGCCGCCGAACGCCCGCTTCCCGACGTCCGTCCAGAACGGGCAGTCGAGGAACCGGGTGCCGCAGCCGCACAGTTCGTTCCTGGTCGCGCCCCGGGACCAGAGGAACACCAGCTCACCGACGTGGAAGAAGCCGGGCAGCTCGCCAAGAGCGCGTGAGAGAACGGTACTTCCGCTGCGACCCAGTCCTCCGACGTAAAGAACACGGACTCGATCGGCCATACGCAGCAGTCTTAGGGGGTCCGCGAAGTATTAACTAGTATTACGACAGTAAGAACACACAATAGGAACATCTATGAATGTGCTGCGACCGGGAAATGGGATGCCGCCGGATCCCGTACCGATCCGGAAATGGGACCGGGCCCGGCCTCCAAGCCTGTCGCGCGAGCCACTATGCTGCCCCCGCCCGGCCCCGGACGCGACCACGGGACATCACGAGACGACGAGCGAGGGATTCCGTGACCGCCGCCCCGACCTCATCGACCCGCACCGGGTACACCGGCGAGGACGGCTTCGAGCTGTTCTGCGCGCCCGGGGACGCCGAGCCGCTGT
>NZ_JBPQTQ010000066.1:0-32210 GCF_051386415.1 Streptomyces sp. URMC 129 | reverse complement strand
CGTCGGTGCTGGTCGCGGAGATCCGCGAGCGGCTCCGCTAGCCGCGGGCGGGCAGGCCGACTGGGCGGGGCCGGGGTCGGGGTCGGGGCTACTCCGCGAAGCCCGCCAGGTCGCGGAGGCGGCGGGCCTGGGCGGCGCGTTCCGCCGCGCGCTGGGCGTCGTAGCCGCGGTCGCTCGCGGCGCGCAGGAGGGCCTTCGTCTCGATCAGGGCGTCGCGGGGGGCCGCGAGGAGGGCGGCGGCCAGGTCGTTCGTCGCGGCGTCGAGGTCGGCGGCGGGCACGACGATGTTGGCCAGGCCGATGCGCTCGGCCTCGGCGGCGCGCACGAAGCGGCCGGTGGCGCAGATCTCCAGGGCGCGGGCGTAGCCCACCAGGGAGACCAGGGGGTGGGTGCCGGTCAGGTCGGGCACCAGGCCGAGCGCTGTCTCGCGCATGGCGAACTGCGCGTCCTCGGCGCACACCCGCAGGTCGCAGGCGAGGGCGAGCTGGAAGCCGGCGCCGATGGCGTGGCCCTGGACGGCCGCGATGGTGACCAGGTCGTTCCGGCGCCACCAGGTGAACGCCTCCTGGTAGGAGGCGATGGTGGCGTCGAGGTCGTCGTCACCGGAACGGGCCAGCTCGACGAAGTTCAGCTCGCCGGGGATGCCTTCCGGGGTGAACGCCCGGCGGTCCAGCCCGGCGGAGAAGGAGACGCCCTCGGCCCGGAGCACGACGACGCGGACGTCGCCGGGGAGCATGCGGCCGGTCTCGGTCAGGGCCCGCCACAGCGCGGGGGTCTGGGCGTTGCGCTTGTCGGCGTTGGCGAGCGTGACGGTCGCCACGGCCTTGTGGACGGTGACGCGCACGCCGTCCTTGTCGAGCAGGCTCATCAGGCCCTCCGTGAGTTACCCAGCGGTAATTTCTGTCCGCAGAGTAACCCCTCGGCGTGCGTGTGCGCCGTCAGGGGGTCGGGGCCGCCTTCTTGCCGCGGGTGGCGCCGCCACGGCCGCGGAGGGTCACGTCGGCCTCGCTGAGCATGCGGTGCACGAAGCCGTACGACCGGCCGGTCTCCTCGGCCAGCGCCCGGATGCTCGCGCCCGACTCGTACTTCCGCTTCAGGTCCGCGGCGAGCTGCTCACGCGCGGGGCCGGTCACCCGGCTGCCCTTCTTCAGAGTCTCGGCCACCCGTGCCTCCTCGTTGAAGTGCGCTCTGGACTCTCATGATCACCCCTATCCAGCTTCCTGGCCACCCATTCGTCAAAACGCCCATACGACAAGCGGACCGCAGCGCCGGGGCGCGGTCGGGGCAAACGGGTCCGGAGCCCCCCGGTGGTCGAGGGGAACGCGCAGGTCAGAGCGGTTCGGCGGGCCGACCCCTCGGCCGTCGCGCCGACACGCCGGGATACGACCCGCCTCACTCAGATGAATGATCAAGCGTCGGCCGAATGATCCACCGGGCATGATCACAAACGACCGACCCGGCCCGGGTCAAGCGAGGGCGACCAGGTCCGCGTAGTCGGCGCTCCAGAGGTCCTCCACGCCGTCCGGCAGCAGGATGATCCGCTCGGGCTGGAGCGCGTCCACCGCGCCCTCGTCGTGGGTGACGAGGACGACGGCGCCGGTGAAGCCGCGCAGCGCGCCGAGGATCTCCTCACGGCTGGCCGGGTCGAGGTTGTTGGTGGGCTCGTCCAGCAGCAGCACATTGGCCGAGGAGACCACGAGCGTGGCCAGCGCCAGGCGGGTCTTCTCGCCGCCGGAGAGCACCCCGGCGGGCTTGTCGACGTCGTCGCCGGAGAAGAGGAACGAGCCGAGCGTCTTGCGGATGTCCACCATGTCCATGTCGGGGGCGGAGGAGCGCATGTTCTCCAGGACCGTGCGGTCCGCGTCGAGGGTCTCGTGCTCCTGCGCGTAATACCCCAGCTTCAGCCCGTGCCCCGGCGTGACCTGGCCGGTGTCCGGCTTCTCGATCCCGGCCAGCAGGCGCAGCAGCGTGGTCTTGCCGGCGCCGTTGAGGCCGAGGATGACGACCCGCGAGCCCTTGTCGATGGCGAGGGAGACATCGGCGAAGATCTCCAGCGAGCCGTAGGACTTGGACAGGCCCTCGGCGGTCAGCGGGGTCTTGCCGCACGGCGCGGGGTCGGGGAAGCGGAGCTTGGCGACCTTGTCGGACTGGCGCTCGGCCTCCAGGCCGGACAGCAGCCGCTCGGCGCGGCGGGCCATGTTCTGCGCGGCGACGGCCTTGGTGGCCTTGGCGCGCATCTTGTCGGCCTGGGCGTTGAGGGCGGCGGCCTTCTTCTCGGCGTTGGCGCGCTCGCGCCTGCGGCGCTTCTCGTCGGCCTCGCGCTGGACCTGGTACTGCTTCCAGCCCATGTTGTAGACGTCGATCCGGGACCGGTTGGCGTCGAGGTAGAACACCTTGTTGACCACGGTCTCGATCAGGGCGATGTCGTGGGAGATGACGACGAGGCCGCCGCGGTACGTCCTGAGGAAGTCCCGCAGCCAGACGATGGAGTCGGCGTCGAGGTGGTTCGTCGGCTCGTCGAGGAGGAGCGTGTCGGCGTCCGAGAAGAGGATGCGGGCCAGCTCGACGCGGCGCCGCTGACCGCCGGAGAGCGTGTGCAGCGGCTGGCCGAGGACGCGGTCGGGCAGCCCGAGGCTGGCGGCGATGGTGGCGGCCTCGGCCTCGGCCGCGTATCCGCCGCGGGTGAGGAACTCGGTCTCAAGCCGCTCGTACTTCTTCATCGCGCGGTCGCGGACGGCGCCCTGGCCGCTGGCCATGAGCTGCTCGTTCTCCCGCATGCCGCGCAGCACGGTGTCGAGGCCGCGGGCGGCGAGGATGCGGTCGCGGGCGAGCATGTCGAGGTCACCGGTGCGCGGGTCCTGCGGGAGGTAGCCGACCTCGCCGCCGCGGGTGATGGTGCCGGCGGCCGGGACGCCCTCCCCGGCGAGGCACTTGGTGAGGGTGGTCTTCCCCGCGCCGTTGCGGCCGACGAGGCCGATGCGGTCGCCGGTCGCGATGCGGAAGGACGCGGACTCGATGAGGATGCGGGCTCCGGCGCGCAACTCGATGCCGGTGGCGGTGATCATGGACGGACTCCAGAGGCGGGCGGGGCGGGGCGTACGGGCCTGCGAACTGCGGCGGTACGTCCGCTAATGCGCGAGGTGCGGTGTGTCCGTGTCCATGCGAAACATTCTAACGGCGTGGCGCAACGCGTTTTCCGCGCGGTTTTCCGTGCGGTCTTCCGTGCGCGACGGGGCCGGACACCCGCGGTGGCCCGCATCAGGCTCCCCCGGTGTGCACCTGGAACGCGGCCCGGCGCACGCGTTTGGCGACGGCCGGGTCGGGGTGGGCGGCGGCCAGCGCCAGCAGCACCTGCACCGTGCGGGGGTGGCCGCAGACGCGGATCTCGTCGATCAGCTCGGTGACCGTGGGCTGCGGGGCGGCGTCGAGGTGGTCGAGCAGCAGCCGCTCGGCGCCGTGCTCCTGGGCGGCGGAGGCGGTGTCCACCCACAGCCAGGTGGCCTCGGCGCGGGTCAGCACGGCGAGCGGGTCGTCGGCGGCGTCGCGCGGGTCGCCCGCCTCGTGGTCGGCCAGCCACAGCAGCGCGTAGGGGCGGAGCACGGGCTCGGCGGCGGCGGTCCGTATCGCGGGGAGGGCGGGGGCGCCGACGACGCGCAGGGCCTCGAAGGCGAGGCCCCGGATCAGCGCGTCCTCGCCGCGGGCGGCGTCGAGCAGCTCGGTGACGGCCGGGCCGGTGGCGCGGGCGGCGAGCCAGGCGCGGTACTCGGCGCGGGCCGGACCGGGGGTGAGGTTGGCGCAGCCGCGCAGCATGGCCACGGCGGACTGCTCGATGTTCCCGGCCGGGCTCTGGGCGGCGATGCAGATGTGCTCCAGCTTCGTCCACATGGCCCAGCTCCCCAGCTCGGTGAGGCGGGCGCGGACGGGCTGCCGGCCGCGGGCGTGGAGGGTGAGGGCACCGACGGCGGCGAGGGCGTCGAGGGCCCAGCCGAGGAGGCGGACGAGTTCGTCGGCCGGGGCTGTTATGTCCTCGGAGGTGCGGGCCTCGGGCGGCGCGGCGTCCGGGGTCGCGGGCGACGCGTCGGCGTCCGTCTCGGGGCCGGGGTGGGTGGGGTCGCGGTCGGCGGGGTCGCGGTCGGCGCGGAGTTCGGTGATGCGCTGGAGCAGCAGGTCGATCAGGCCGACCGCGGTCACCGGGCCGTCGGAGAGCTGCATGACGGACAGGAGCTGGGGGACGGCGGCGACGACGTCGGCCACCGCGCCGGGGTCGGCGTCCGGCGGCGCGGGCCGGGCCAGGGACCAGGCGTCGAAGAGCGCCACCCAGCCGCGCAGCGCCGCCGTGTCGTCCCGGTGCCAGGCCCGCAGCCGCCAGCCCGCGCGGACGCCGCCGCCGTCCGGGGCGTCCGGGGCCTGCTCGATCAGCCCGGCCAGGCGGGCCCGTCCCCAGTGGTCGCGCACGGCGTTCTCGGTGAGGCCGAGTTCGGCGGCGGCCTGCGCGGAGGCCGCCTCCGGCGAGCGGCCGGTGCGCTGCGCCCAGTGGGCGAGCCGGACGGCGTCGGCCAGGAGCGCGCGGGCCTGGCGGGCGAGCTGGTCCTGCGGGGCGACGCCCCGGGGAGGCGGGGCGGGAGTACGTCTGCCGAGCGGCGTGCGCCGGTGCGCGGCGGCGCGCTGTTGGGGCGTTTGTGGGACAAGTCGCAACCGGGGCTCACGCGGAGTTCGGGACGTCACGTGAGCAGTTTCACCGCTGGGGCCGCGAAAGCCCAAACCCCCCGCCCACGGGCTCACATGAGCGGCGTGAGGAAGCGGCGCAGGCGCTCCTCGTAGGCGGCCGGATCGGCGTTCCACATGGCGGCGTGCTCGGCGTGCGGAACGGTGTGGAGGGTGACGGCCTCGGGGTGCTCGGCGGCCAGCTCGCGGGAGGCGGCCCAGGGCGCGACGGTGTCGTCGGGGCCGTGGAAGACCATGACGGGGACCGGTGCCCCGCCGTGGCCGGTGGGGTGGTCGGGCGGCCGGTCCCCCGGGTCGAGGCCGAAGCCACCGCTGGCCGCGCCGAGGGCGAACGGCAGCAGCGGGCCGGGCACGCCGTGCTCGGTGGCCAGGGCGCGGAAGGTGGCGGCCGGGTCGAGCACGGGCGAGTCGAGGACGAGGCCCGCGACGCGGCCCCGCAGCGGGGACTGGACGGCGGCGCGCAGGGCCATGGCGCCGCCGGCGGACCAGCCGTAGAGGACGACGCGCTCGGCGCCGTACCGGATGGCGTAGCGGACGGCGGCGTCGGCGTCGCGCCACTCGTCGGCGCCGAGCCGGTTGACGCGGTCGCGGGGGCGGGGGGCGCCGGGGTCGCCCCGGTAGGCGGGGACGAGGACCGGGAAGTGGTGGGCGTGGAGGAAGGGGAGCAGGTTGAGGGGGTGCTCGCGGGTGGCGCCGAGGCCGTGCAGGGCGATGACCCAGGTGCTGCGGGGGCCGGGCACGAACCAGGCGGGCAGCGGGCCGGTGTCGCCGGGGACGGACACGTCGGTGAACGGGATGCCGAGGGCGGTGCGGGGGTCGCCGGTGTGGACCTGGGGGGTGAGCTCGACGGTGTCGCCGGGGGCGAGGTCGCCGCGGGTGACGCGTTCGAGCTTCCGCACGACGGTGTCGGGGCCGCCGAACAGGTCGTCGAGGACCGGCCCGACGACCGCGTGGCCGCCACGGGCGGTGAGGCCGTAGACGCCGGGGCGTTCGCTGTGGACGGTCCGGCTGAGGGTGACGCGCCCGGGCCCGGTGGCGTGCACGGCGAGCCGCTCCCCGCCGAACCCGGCGGGCCGTGGCCGCTGGGAGGCCCCCAGGGCGGCTCCCACGGCCCAACGCCCGGCGGCGACCGTGGCAACGGCCGCTCCGGCACCCAGCAGTGTGGTGGCGGCCACGGCCGCCGTCGTGTGCCGACGCATGCATCCCAGCATGGGCGCGTTCCCCGCCCACCGCCATCCGGGCGGCCCCCGCACGCCCTTGCCGTGCCGGAAGTGACGCACGGGACGAGGGTGAACGGTCCGGACGGCGGGGCCCGGGTCTGGCGGGGGGCCGACCGCCCCGGGCGGTCGGGCGCGCGTCCGTCGGCGGCCACGTCGCTCCGGAAGGCGGCACGGCCCGGCCTCGCCTCCCCGGACTCCGGACGGAGACGCGAGCGGTTCGGGGAGCCTCGGCGCCCGCCATGAGTGCGGAGCCGCTCGGCAACGCGGCGGCACGTCCGGCCCCGGGCAGCGCCGCGGGCTCACGCCAACGGGTCGGCCGAGGCGGGACTGCTCACGCGGACCGCCGGTCGGGCGCGCGTGCGAAGCCACCGGTCCCGCGCCAGTGACGCGCTGGGCGGCGCGGCGGGCATACGGCCCGCGACGGCACGTTCGGACCGGGGCGAGCGCCGCCCGCCCACGGTCCTCGGGTGGCCGCGCCGGGCGGTCGGGCGCGTGAGCGAGCCCCGGCCCCGGGTGCCGGGGGGTGCGGAACTGCTCGGCGCGCGGCGGCGCCGCGCGCTCACTCCCAGCGGGCAGCGGTGCGCGTGCGCGGGGGACCCTCACAGCGGGGCGGGGGCGTCAGTGCTGGCCGTAGGTGCGGAGTTTCCCGGCGACCCTGGTCAGTTCTTCCGGGGGGAGCAGGGTCGGGGTGTGGCCGGGGATCGCGGCGGCCGTGAGCCACAGGCGGCACATCCACTCCAGTTGGGCCGAGTTGTCGTACGCCTCGCGCAGGCTCCGGCCGTACACGATCGTGCCGTGGTTGCGCAGCAGGCAGCCGGTGCGGTCCTGGAGGGCCGTCAGCATGTGGGCGGCCAGGTCCTCGCTGCCGTAGGTGGCGTACGGGGCGACGCGGACCGGGCCGCCGAGGGCGGCGGTCATGTAGTGGATGGGGGGCAGTTCGTCCACGAGGGTGGAGACGGCCGTCGCGTGCACCGCGTGGGTGTGGACCACGGCGGTGGCGTCGGTGGCGCGGTAGATCGCCAGGTGCATCGGCAGTTCGCTGGTCGGGGCGAGGGAGCCGGCGCGGGGGCGGCCGGTCAGGTCCACGGCGAGGAGGTCGGCGGGGCCGAGGAGGTCGTACGGGACTCCCGAGGGGGTGACCAGGACGGTGTCGCCGACGCGGACCGACAGGTTTCCCGAGGTGCCGACGACGAGACCGTCCGTCACCGTCCGGCGTGCCCGGTCGATCAGTTCGCGCCACGCGTCGCGCCAGGCGGACGGGGCGGGCCGGCGCAGGGCAATCCGATGCCGCCAGTTCATCTTGAGTTCACCTGTTCACCTTACGTTAACGGCGTTTGTCACCCGCCCGCCGAACGATTGTCCGGGTCCATGGAACACATCACGCTGTTGATCGCGATCGTGCTCGTCACAGCTCTGGCGTTCGACTTCACCAACGGCTTCCACGACACGGCCAACGCCATGGCCACCACGATCTCGACCGGGGCCATGAAGCCCAAGGCCGCCGTGGCCATGTCGGCGGCGCTGAACCTGCTCGGCGCCTTCCTCTCGGTCGAGGTCGCGCGGACCATCTCCGGCGGCATCATCGACGAGGAGGCGGGCGTCCGGCCCGAAGTGATCTTCGCCGGGCTGGCCGGGGCCATCGTATGGAACCTCCTCACCTGGCTCGCCGGTCTCCCCTCCAGTTCCTCGCACGCCCTCTTCGGCGGCCTGATCGGCGCGACGCTGGCCTCCGTCGGCACCGGCGCGGTCAACGGGGACGCCGTCGTCACCAAGGTCCTCGTCCCGGCCGTGGCCGCCCCCCTGGTCGCCGGGCTCGCGGCGATGCTCGCCACCCGGCTCACGTACCGCGTCACGCGCGGCGCCGACGAGCGGGTCGCGGCCAGGGGGTACCGCGCGGGGCAGATCGCCTCCGCCGCGCTGGTCTCCCTCGCCCACGGCACGAACGACGCGCAGAAGACGATGGGCGTCATGACGCTGGCGCTGGTCACCGGCGGGGCCCTGGCTCCCGGCTCGGACCCGCCGCTGTGGGTGATCGGCTCCGCCGGGGTCGCCATCGCGCTGGGCACCTATCTCGGCGGCTGGCGCATCATCCGCACCATGGGCAAGGGCCTCACCGACATCCGGCCGCCGCAGGGCTTCGCCGCCCAGACCAGCGCGGCCACCACGATCCTCGCCTCCTCCCACATGGGCTTCGCCCTGTCCACCACGCAGGTCTGCTCCGGCGCGGTGCTGGGCTGCGGCCTGGGCCGCAAGGGCGGCGTGGTCCGCTGGTCCACCGCCACCCGGATGGTGGCGGCGTGGGGCCTGACGCTGCCGGCGGCCGGGCTGATCGGCGCCGCCGGGGCCCTGCTGGCGGGCCGGGGCGACTGGGGCGTCGGCGCGGTCGCGGTGCTGCTCGTCGCGGCGGCGGCCGGGATAGGGGCGCTGGCCCGGCGCCGGCCGGTCGACCACTCGAACGTCAACGACGTGGCGGAGGACGCGGACCGGGCCGGGGCGGCCGGAGGCGGCCCGGAGCCGGTGCGGGTCGTCATCCCGGCCCCCTCCCCCGCCGTCCCCGCCGTCCCCGCCGCCGCTTCCGCCCCCGCTCCCGCTCCCGAGGTGTCGCTGTGAACGTCGACTGGGCCGTCCTCGGCCAGGTGATTGTCGTCTCGGTGCTGATGACCGTGGCGGTGGTCGGCCTGTTCTCCGCGGGCATCCGCGCCGGGTCCGCCAAGTCGGCGGCGCGCTCCGCCGGTTACCTGTGTTTCACGGTGTGCGCGGCGGCCGTCGGATACGGGATCTGGATCGTCGCGACCTAGCGCGACGCCGGCCACGGGTACGGGAGCGGCTTCAACAGGGAGTTGACGCCGCTTCCGGCCCGTGGTGGACTCAACGATGCCAAACGGCGGCAGGAGAGGAAGCCGGTGCGAATCCGGCGCGGTCCCGCCACTGTCACCGGGGAGTGCTCCCCCACCCGAGCGTCACGGTCCCGCCAGGGGCTGGAAGGCCGGGGGAAGCGCCGATCCGGAAGCCAGGAGACTCTCACCGCCGGTCACGTCGAACCAGGGCGCGGACCCTGAGTGAGGACACACCGCCATGACTGGCCGCTTCTTCCTGCCCCCGCCGCAGCCGCGCCGCGCCACCGCGCCCGCCCGGGACACCACGGCGGTCGGCTGACTCCATGCGCCGGACTCACGCCACGGCGTCCGGCCTGGCCCTGGGCTACCTCGGCGATCTCCTCACCGGCGACCCCCGCCGGGGACATCCCGTGGCCGCCTTCGGCCGCGCCGCCGCCGCTCTCGAACGCCGCCTGTGGCGCGACAGCCGCGCCACCGGCGTGCTCCACACCGCGCTGTGCGTCGGCGGAACAGCCGCCGGGGCGGCGGCCCTTGCCGGGCTCGCCCGGGGGCGCGCGGGACGCGGCGCGGCAACGGCCGTGGCCGCCTGGGCCGTTCTGGGCGGCACGAGTCTGGTGCGCGAGGCGCGCCGGGTCAGCGACGCCCTGGCCGCCGGAGACGTCGCGCGGGCCCGGGAGTTGCTGCCCCGGCTGTGCGGGCGCGATCCGCAGGCCCTGGACGAACAGGCGCTCGCGCGGGCCGTGGTGGAGTCGGTCGCGGAGAACACCTCGGACGCGGTCGTCGGCGCGCTCGTGTGGGGCGCGATCGCGGGGGTGCCGGGGCTCGCGGCGTTCCGCGCGGTGAACACCCTGGACGCGATGGTCGGCCATCTCTCGCCCCGCTACCGGCGGTTCGGCTGGGCCTCGGCCCGGCTGGACGACCTGGCGGGCTGGCCGGGCGCCCGGCTCACCGCCGCCCTGGCCACCGTCGCCGGTCCCCGGCCGCGCGCCGCCGCGCGGGCCTGGCGGGCGGACGCGCGCCGCCACCCGAGCCCCAACGCGGGCCCGGTGGAAGCCGCGTTCGCGGGTGCGCTGGGCGTCCGCCTCGGCGGCACGCTCTCCTACGGCGGGCGGGTGGAGCACCGCCCGGTGCTCAATCCCGGCGGCCGGCCGGTGGAGATCGCGGACATCGACCGCGCGATCCGCCTGTCCCGCCGCGTCGGCGCCCTGACCCTGGCCGCCTGCTGCGCGGCGACCCACCTGCGGGAGGAGCGAGGGTGAACGACCCCTACGAGGCCATGCAGTCCACCGTGCCGCCGCGCCCCGCCCGGCGGCGCGGGCGCGGCGGGGCGTTGCTCGTCGCGGGCACCACGTCCGACGCGGGGAAGAGCGTCGTCACCGCCGGGATCTGCCGGTGGCTGGCCCGGAAGGGGGTGCGCGTCGCGCCGTTCAAGGCGCAGAACATGTCGCTCAACTCCTTCGTCACCCGCGACGGCGCCGAGATCGGGCGGGCGCAGGCCATGCAGGCCGCCGCCGCCCGCGTCGAGCCGAGCGCGCTGATGAACCCGGTGCTGCTCAAGCCCGGCAGCGACCGCGGCAGCCAGGTCGTCCTCCTCGGGCGGCCGGTCGGCGAGGTGACCGCGCGCGGCTACCACACCGAGCGGCAGACCCGGCTGCTGCCGACCGTCACCGGCTGCCTGGAGCAGCTCCGCGCCGGCCACGACGCCGTCATCTGCGAGGGCGCGGGCAGCCCGGCCGAGATCAATCTGCGGCACGGCGACATCGTCAACATGGGCCTGGCCCGCGCCGCCGGGCTGCCGGTCGTCGTCGTCGGGGACATCGACCGGGGCGGCGTCTTCGCGTCCTTCTTCGGCACCACCGCCCTGCTGTCCGCCGAGGACCAGCGGCTGGTCGCGGGCTACGTCGTCAACAAGTTCCGTGGCGATCCCACCCTGTTGACGCCCGGCCTGGACATGCTGCGCGGACTGACCGGGCGGCCGGTCCTCGGGGTCCTCCCCCACCGGCACGGTCTGGGCATCGACGAGGAGGACGGGCTGCGGATGTCCCTGCGCGGCACCGTCCGGGAGACCGCTGTCGCGCCGCCGCACGGCCGGGACGTGCTGCGCGTCGCCGTCGCCGCCATCCCGCTGATGTCCAACTTCACGGACGTGGACGCCCTGGCCGCCGAACCGGGCGTCGCCGTCCGCTTCACCGACCGCCCCGAGGAGGTCGCCGACGCCGACCTGGTGGTGATCCCCGGCACCCGGGGCACCGTGCGGGCCCTGGCCTGGCTGCGCGAACGGGGCCTGGCCACGGCCCTGGCGCGCCGCGCCGCCGAGGGGCGTCCGGTGCTCGGCATCTGCGGCGGCTTCCAGATCCTCGGCGTCACCATCGAGGACGACGTGGAGTCCCGGCAGGGCCGCGTCGACGGGCTCGGCCTGCTGCCCGTCCACGTCCGGTTCGCCGTCGACAAGACCCTGGCCAGGCCCGCCGGTCACGCCCTGGGCCACCCCGTCGAGGGCTACGAGATCCATCACGGTGTCGCGGACGTCCGGGGCGGCGAGCCGTTCCTCGACGGATGCCGCGTCGGGTCGGTGTGGGGCACCCACTGGCACGGCTCGCTGGAGAGCGACGACTTCCGCCGGGCGTTCCTGACGCGCGTCGCGGCGGACTCCGGCCGGGCGTTCGTCCCGGCCCCGGACACCAGCTTCGGCGCGCTGCGCGAGGAGCAGCTCGACCGGCTGGGCGATCTCATCGAGGAACACGCCGACACCGCCGCCCTCATGCGGCTCATCGAGGAGGGCGTCCCCGACGGCCTCCCCTTCATCCCGCCGGGAGCGCCATGACGACCGTCCTGCTGCTGTCCACCGCCGACACCGACCTGCTGGCCGCCCGCGCCTCCGGCGCCGACTACCGCATCGCCAACCCCGCCCGCGTGGACGCCGCCTCGGACCTGCCCGCGCTGCTGGCCGGCGCCGACCTCGTCGTGGTGCGGCTGCTCGGCGGCCTGCGCGCCTGGGAGGACGGGGTGGCCGCCGTCCTGGCCGCCGGGCTGCCCGCCGTCCTGCTGGGCGGCGAGGCCACACCGGACGCCGAGCTGATGGCCGCCTCGACCGCGCCCGCCGGGGTGGTCGCGGAGGCGCTGGCGTACCTGGTCGCGGGCGGCCCGGACAACCTGGCGGAGCTGGCGCGCTTCCTGTCCGACACACTGCTGCTCACCGGCCACGGCTTCGCGCCGCCCCGGCCGATGCCCGCCTTCGGCACGCACGGCACCCGCGCGCACAAGCCGGACCGGCCCACCGTGGGGGTGCTCTTCTACCGGGCCCACGAACTCGCGGCCAACACCGCGTTCGTGGACACGCTCTGCGACGCGCTGGAGGAGCACGGCGCCAACGCCCTGCCGGTGTACTGCGGTTCGCTGCGCGGCGCCGACCCGGAGCTGTACGAGCTGCTGGGCCGCGCCGACGCGCTGATCGCCACCGTGCTGGCGGCGGGCGGCAAGAGCGACGGCGACGACGAGGCGTGGGACGTCGGCGCGCTGGCCGCGCTGGACGTGCCGGTGCTGCAGGGCCTGTGCCTGACCGGCTCGCGCGCCGCGTGGGAGGCGTCCGACGCCGCGCTGTCCCCGATGGACGCGGCGATGCAGGTGGCCATCCCCGAGTTCGACGGGCGGCTGATCACCGTGCCGTTCTCGTTCAAGGAGGACGGCCCGGACGGCGTGCCGGTGTACGTCGCGGATCCCGGACGGGCGGGCCGGGTGGCCGGGATCGCCGTCCGGTACGCGGCGCTGCGGCACAAGCCGAACGCGGACAAGCGCCTCGGCCTGGTCTTCACCGCCTACCCGACGAAGCACGCGCGCGTCGGCAACGCCGTCGGCCTGGACACGCCCGCCTCGGCGGTGCGGCTGCTGGCGGCGCTGGCGGAGGCCGGGTACGCGGTCGGTGACTTCCCGGACAGCGGTGACGAGTTGATCCACCGGCTCATCGCGGCCGGCGGCCACGACGTGGAGTGGCTGACCGAGGAGCAACTCGCCGCCGCCGAGGCCCGGGTCCCGCTCGCGGACTACACCGCCTGGTTCGACCGGCTCGAACCGGGGCTGCGGGAGGCCATGCTGGAGCACTGGGGGGAGCCGCCGGGGTCGCTGTACGTCGACGGCGGCGACATCGTGCTGGCGTCACTGCGGTTCGGCAACGTCGTGCTGATGATCCAGCCGCCGCGCGGCTTCGGGGAGAACCCGATCGCGATCTACCACGACCCCGATCTGCCGCCCTCGCACCACTACCTGGCGGCGTACCGCTGGCTCGACCACACCTTCGGCGCCGACGCGGTCGTGCACCTGGGCAAGCACGGCACGATGGAGTGGCTGCCGGGCAAGGGCCTCGGCCTGTCGGCGGGCTGCGCCCCGGACGCGGTGCTGGGCGAACTGCCGCTGGTCTACCCGTTCATCGTCAACGACCCCGGCGAGGGCACCCAGGCCAAGCGGCGCGGCCACGCCACGGTCGTGGACCACCTCGTGCCGCCGATGGCGCGCGCCGACTCGTACGGCGACCTGGCGAAGCTGGAGCAACTGCTCGACGAGTACGCCCTGGTGAGCGATCTCGACCCGGCGAAGGCGCCCGCCGTGCGCAGCCAGATCTGGACCCTGGTCCGGGCGGCGGAGCTGCACCGCGACCTGCACGTCGAGGAGCAGCCCGACGAGGACGACTTCGACGAGTTCGTGATGCACCTCGACGGGTGGCTGTGCGAGATCAAGGACGTGCAGATCCGCGACGGCCTGCACATCCTGGGCGCGGGCCCGGAGGGCGAGGCACGGGTCAACCTGGCGCTGGCGGTGCTGCGTTCGGCGCAGGTGTGGGGCGGCGTGGCCGGGGCGCTGCCCGGGTTGCGGGCGGCGCTGGCCGCGCACTACGGGCTGGTCGAGGCCGAGTTGCTGGCCGAGCCGGGCGCGCGGGTCGCGGTGCCGGGAGCGCTCGGGGAGGGGCGCACCGCCTCCGACGCCGTCGATCTGCTGGAGGGCGTCGCGCGGCGGCTGGCCGAGGCCATGGAGGCGGCGGGCTGGGCGCGGGGGGCGGCGGCCCGGACCGTGGCGGAGGTGGTCGGCGCGGACGTGCCGGACGCGGTGCGGGTGCTGGAGTTCGCCGCGGCGGAGGTGATCCCGCGGCTGGCGCGGACGGGCGACGAGATCACGCACGTGCTGCACGCGCTGGACGGCGGCTACGTCCCGGCCGGGCCGTCCGGCTCGCCCACGCGCGGGCTGGTCAACGTCCTGCCGACCGGCCGGAATTTCTACTCGGTGGACCCGAAGGCCATTCCGTCGCGGCTGGCGTGGGACGTGGGCAGCGCGCTGGCGGACTCGCTGCTGGCCCGGCACCTGGCCGACCACGGCACGTACCCGGCGTCGGTGGGGCTGACGGTGTGGGGGACGTCGTGCATGCGCACGCAGGGCGACGACATCGCGGAGGTGCTGGCGCTGCTGGGGTGCCGCCCGGTGTGGGACGACGCGTCGCGGCGGGTGACGGGCTTCGAGGTGGTGCCCCCGGAGGAGCTGGGGCGGCCGAGGATCGATGTGACGGTCCGCATCTCGGGGTTCTTCCGGGACGCGTTCCCGCACGTGGTGGCGCTGATCGACGACGCGGTGCGGGCGGTGGCCGAGCTGGACGAGCCGGCGGAGAGCAACTTCGTGCGGGCGCACGCCGACGAGGACACCGCGCTCCACGGCGACCGGCGGCGGGCCACCGCGCGGATCTTCGGCTCCAAGCCGGGCGCGTACGGCGCGGGCCTGCTGCCGCTGATCGACGCGCGGAACTGGCGGGACGACGCCGACCTGGCCGAGGTCTACGCGGTGTGGGGCGGCTACGCCTACGGCCGCGGCCTGGACGGCCGCCCCGCGCGCGGCGACATGGAGGCGGCGTTCCGGCGGATCCAGGTGGCGGCGAAGAACGTGGACACGCGCGAGCACGACCTGATGGACGCCGACGACTACTTCCAGTACCACGGCGGCATGGTCGCGATGGTGCGGCACCTGACCGGCGGGTCGCCGGAGGCGTACATCGGTGACAGCGCGGTGCCCGACCAGGTGAAGACGCGGACGCTCGGCGAGGAGACCAACCGGGTGTTCCGGGCCCGCGTGGTCAACCCCCGCTGGATGGCGGCGATGCGGCGACACGGCTACAAGGGCGCCTTCGAAATGGCCGCGACCGTGGACTACTTGTTCGGCTACGACGCGACGGCGGGCGTCGTGGCCGACTGGATGTACGAGAAGCTCGCGGCGGAGTACGTCTTCGACCCCGAGAACCGGGAGTTCATGCGGCGGTCCAACCCCTGGGCGCTGCGCGGCATCACCGAGAGGATGCTGGAGGCCGCCGACCGGGGCCTGTGGGCCGAGCCGGACCGGGAGACGCTGGACCGGCTGCGGCAGACCTATCTGGAACTCGAAGGCGACCTGGAGGGGGACGCGTGAGCGCCTATCCGTTCACCGCGATCGTCGGGATGGACGATCTGCGGCTGGCCCTGCTGCTCAACGCGGTGTCCCCGGCCGTCGGGGGGGTGCTGGTCCGGGGCGAGAAGGGAACCGCCAAGAGCACGGCGGTACGGGCGCTTTCGGCGCTGCTGCCGGAGGTCGACGTCGTGTCGTGGTGCCGGTTCTCCTGCGATCCGGCCGCGCCCGATCCGGAGTGCCCGGACGGGCCGCACGCCGAGGGCAGCGGCACCACGCGGCCGGCCCGGCTGGTGGAGCTGCCGGTCGGGGCGAGCGAGGACCGGCTCGTCGGGGCGCTGGACATCGAACGGGCGCTGGCCGAGGGCGTGAAGGCGTTCGAGCCGGGGCTGCTGGCCCACGCGCACCGGGGCGTGCTGTACGTGGACGAGGTGAACCTGCTCAGCGACTTCCTCGTGGACTCGCTGCTGGACGCCGCCGCCATGGGCACCGCCTACGTGGAACGCGAGGGCGTGTCCGTCCGGTACGCCTCCCGGTTCCTCCTGGTCGGCACGATGAACCCGGAAGAGGGCGAGCTGCGGCCCCAGTTGCTGGACCGGTTCGGGCTGACCGTCGAGGTGGCCGCGTCCCGCGAGACCGACGAGCGGGTGGAGGTCGTGCGGCGGCGGCTCGCCCACGACGACGACCCGGCCGGGTTCGCCGCGCGGTGGGCGGACGAGGAGGAGGCCCTGCGCCGACGGATCGCCGCCGCGCGGGAGTTGCTGCCCCGGGTGCGGCTGGGCGACGCGGCGCTGCGGCAGATCGCCGCGACCTGCGCCGCGTTCGAGGTGGACGGCATGCGCGCCGACATCGTGATGGCCCGCACCGCGACCGCGCTCGCGGCGTGGGCGGGACGCACCGAGGTGATCGCCGAGGACGTGCGGCAGGCGGCGCTGCTCGCGCTCCCGCACCGCAGGCGCCGTTCGCCGTTCGACGCGCCGGGGCTGGACGAGGAGAAGCTCGACGAGGCGCTGGAGCAGGCGCGGGGCGACGGCGGGGACCGGGGCGGGAGCGGGGACGGGGACGGCGGCGAGGACGACGACCCGGAGCCGACTCCCCCGGGCGACGGCGGGAACGACGGCGGCCGGGACGACGCGGGCGGCCCGTCCGGCGGCGACGGCCGGGACGACGGTGACAGCGGCACCGGTGGCGGTGGTGGTGGCGAGCGGGTGCCCGCCCCGGCCGGGGAGCCGTTCACCGCGCGGGCGTTGACCGTGCCCGGCGTCGGCGACGGCGCGGCCGGGCGGCGGTCGCGGGCGCGGACCGCGCAGGGCCGCACCACCGGGGCCCGGCGTCCCGCGGGGGCCCTGGGCACCCTGCACGTGGCCGCCACGCTGCGCGCCGCGGCGCCGCACCAGCGGGCGCGCGGCCGGTCCGGTGCCGGGCTGGTGATCCGGCGCGACGATCTGCGGGAGGCCGTGCGCGAGGGCCGCGAGTCGAACCTCGTGCTGTTCGTCGTGGACGCCTCCGGCTCGATGGCCGCGCGGCAGCGGATGAGCGCTGTCAAGGGCGCCGTGCTGTCGCTGCTCCTGGACGCCTACCAGCGGCGCGACAAGGTCGGCCTGGTGACGTTCCGGTGCTCGGCGGCCGAGGTGGTGCTGCCGCCGACGTCGTCGGTGGACGCCGCCGCCGCGCGCCTCGAACTGCTGCCGACCGGGGGCCGGACGCCGCTGGCGGAGGGGCTGCTGCGGGCGCGCGAGGTGCTGCGGGTCGAGCGGCTGCGCGACCCGGCGCGCCGCCCGCTGCTGGTCGCCGTCACGGACGGGCGGGCCACCGGCGGGCCCGAGCCGGTGGAGCGGGCGCGGCGCGCGGCGCGCCTGCTGGCGGCCGACGGCACCGCGTCGGTAGTGGTCGACTGCGAGTCGGGCCCGGTGCGGCTGGGCCTCGCGGGCGCGCTGGCGCGCGAGCTGGGCGGACCGGCCGTCACGCTCGACGAGTTGCGCGCGGACACGATGACCGCGCTGGTCAAGGACGCGAGGAGAGCCGCCTGATGCCCCAGGGACAGCCGTCCGTCGTTCCGGACGACGGACTCACCACGCGGCAGCGCCGCAACCGCCCGCTGGTCGTCGTGCACACCGGCACCGGCAAGGGCAAGTCGACGGCCGCGTTCGGGCTCGCGCTGCGGGCCTGGAATCAGGGCTGGCCGATCGGCGTGTTCCAGTTCGTCAAGTCGGCCAAGTGGCGCGTCGGGGAGGAGCGGGCGCTGCGCGTGCTCGGCGCCAGCGGCGAGGGCGGCAGCGTCGCCTGGCACAAGATGGGCGAGGGCTGGTCGTGGGTGCAGCGTGACATCGCCTCCAGCGAGGACGCCGCCCGCGAGGGCTGGGAGCAGGTCAAGCGCGACCTGGCGGCCGAGACGTACCGGCTGTACGTGCTGGACGAGTTCGCGTACCCGATGCACTGGGGCTGGGTGGACACCGGCGAGGTGGTGTCCGTGCTGCGCGACCGGCCGGGCACCCAGCACGTGGTGATCACCGGGCGCAACGCGCCGTCCGCGCTGCTGGACGCGGCCGATCTGGTCACCGAGATGGGCAAGGTCAAGCACCCCATGGACGCGGGCCAGAAGGGGCAGCGGGGCATCGAATGGTGACCGTGCCCCGCCTGGTCGTCGCCGCGCCCGCCTCGGGCAGCGGCAAGACCACCGTCGCCACCGGCCTGATGGCCGCGTTCGCCGCGCGCGGGATGGCCGTCTCCGGCCACAAGGTCGGCCCCGACTACATCGATCCCGGCTACCACGCCCTGGCCACCGGCCGCCCCGGCCGGAACCTGGACGCCTTCCTGTGCGGCCCGGAGCTGATCGCGCCGCTGTTCGCGCACGGCGCGGCCGGTGCCGGACTCGCCGTGATCGAGGGCGTGATGGGCCTGTTCGACGGTGCGGCGGGCGAGGGCGAGCTGGGATCGACGGCGCAGGTCGCGAAGCTGCTGCGGGCGCCGGTGGTGCTGGTGGTGGACGCCTCGTCGCAGTCGCGTTCGGTGGCCGCGCTCGTGCACGGCTTCGCGTCCTGGGACCCGGAGGTGCGGCTGGCGGGCGTGATCCTCAACAAGGTCGGGTCCGAGCGGCACGAGGAGCTGCTGCGGGAGGCGCTGGACTCCTCGGGGGTGCCGGTGCTGGGCGCGCTGCGGCGCGCCCGCCAGGTGCGGACTCCCTCCCGCCACCTGGGACTTGTGCCGGTGGCCGAGCGGCAGGCGGAGGCGGTGGCGGCCGTCGGGGCGCTGGCGGAGCAGGTGCGCGCGGGCGTCGACCTGGACGCGCTGCTGGCCCTGGCGCGTACGGCGCCGCCGCTGCCGCTGCCGCCGGGCGGGGCGTGGACGCCGCCCGGGCCGGCGGACGGGTCGGCCGGGCGGCCGGTGATCGCCGTCGCGGGCGGGGCGGCGTTCACGTTCTCGTACGCCGAGCACGCCGAGGCGCTGCGCGCGGCGGGCGCGGACGTCGCCGTCTTCGACCCGCTGCGCGACGAGGAGTTGCCGGAGGGCACGGCGGGACTGGTGGTTGGCGGCGGGTTCCCCGAGGTGTACGCGGCGGAGCTGTCCGGGAACGAGCCGCTGCGGGCGGCGGTCGCCCGGCTGGCGGCGAGCGGCGCCCCGGTGGCGGCCGAGTGCGCCGGACTGCTGTACCTGGCGCGGTCGTTGGACGACAAGCCGATGTGCGGGGTGCTGGACGCCACGGCCCGGATGTCGGAGCGGCTGACGCTCGGCTACCGGGCGGCGGTGGCGGTCGGTGACAGCGCGCTGGCGGCGGCGGGAACGCGGGTGCGGGGACACGAGTTCCACCGGACCGTGGTCGAACCGGGCGCGGGCGAGCGGCCCGCGTGGGGGATGACGCGCCCCGAGCGCCGCGTCGAAGGATTCGTGCGGGACGGGGTGCACGCCTCGTACCTGCATGTGCACTGGGCCGCCGTGCCGTCGGCGGCCGGGCGGCTGGTGGCGCGCGCCGCCGCCGCTGCCCGCAACGTCAAGACAGGAAGCACCACATGAGCACCGCACAGCCCCTCCCCCTGCTGACCGGGGTCGGCGTAGGACCGGGTGATCCCGAACTGGTCACCGTGAAGGGCGTGAACGCGCTGCGCGGCGCGGCCGTCGTCGTCGTTCCCGTGCTGGACACGGGCGAACGGGGGCGGGCCGAGGCGACCGTGCTGCACTACGTTCCGCCCGAGCGGGTGGTGCGGGTCGTCTTCGCGCTGAACGAGCGCACCGACCGGGCGCGCCGGGAGGCCGCGTGGGACGCGGCGGGCGAGCGCGTCGCGGAACTGCTGCGCGCGCACGGGTCGGTGGCGTTCGCGACCATCGGTGACCCCAACGTGTACTCGACGTTCACGTATCTGGCGCAGACGGTGGCCGAGGCGGTGCCGGGGCTGCGGGTGGAGACGGTCCCCGGGATCACCGCCATGCAGGACCTGGCGGCGCGCGGCGGCGCCGTCCTGACCGAGGGCACCGAGCCGCTGACGCTGGTGCCCGTCACGGCCGGGGCGGAGGTGCTGCGGGAGGCGCTGCGCGGGCCGGGCACCGTCGTGGCGTACAAGTTCGGGCGGCTGGCGGGCGAGGTCGTCGCCGCGCTGCGCGAGACGGGCCGGGCCGAGGGCGCGGTGTGGGGCTCGTCGCTGGGCCTGCCGGAGGAGTCGATCCGCCCGGCCGCGGAGCTGCCGGAGGGCGGCGAACTCCCCTACCTGTCCACGCTGATCGCTCCGGCACGCCGGACGGAACGCGGAGGCAAGCTGTGAGCGACGCGCGCGCGGCTGCCGGGCCGCAGACGACCACGATGGCCGCGCACAGCCGCGCGAGCGGAGAAGCGAACGAGGACGGTGCCGTGAGCGACGCGCGCGCGGCTGCCCAGCCGCAGACCACCACGACAGCCGCGCACAGCCGCACGAGCGGAGAAGCGAACGAGGACGGTGCCGTGAGCGGGAAGGTGACCTTCGTGGGGGCCGGGCCGGGGGCCGCGGATCTGCTGACGTTCCGGGGCGCCCGTGCCATCGCCGAGGCGGACGTGGTGATCTGGGCGGCGAGCCTGGTCCACCCCGAGGTGATCGAACACGCCCGTCCCGGCGCGGAGATCATGGACTCGGCGGCCATGTCGCTGGAGGACGTGATCGCCGTCTACGAGCGGGCCGCGCGCGGCGAGGTCGCGCGGATCGCCCGCGTCCACTCCGGCGATCCGGCCCTGTGGGGCGGCACCCAGGAGCAGATGGACCGCTGCGCGGAGCTGGGCGTCGAGGTGGAGGTCGTGCCGGGCGTGTCGGCGTTCTCGGCCGTCGCGGCCCTGGCGCGGCGGGAGTTGACGATTCCCGAGGTGGCGCAGTCGGTGATCCTGACCCGGCTGGGCGGCGGGAAGACGCCGATGCCGGACGGTGAGGAGGTCAGCGAGTTCGCGCGGCACGGCACGACGATGGCGCTGTTCCTGTCGGCGGCGCGCTCGGGGCAGTTGGCGCGGGAGCTGATGGCGGGCGGGTACACGCCGGACACGCCCGTGATCGTCGCGTACCGGGCGACGTGGCCGGACGAGCTGGTGCTGAGCTGCACGGTGGAGACGCTGGAGGAGACCGTCAAGGAGCACCGGCTGTGGAAGCACACGCTGTTCCTGGTCGGCCCGGCGCTGGCGGCCTCCGGCACCCGGTCGCACCTGTACCACCCGGGCCACTTCCACGGTTTCCGCCGGGCGGAGCGCGGGGCCAGGGACGCGCTGCGGGCGGCGAGGGCGGCGCGCGATGAGTGATCCGGCGCGGGGTGAGGACGGCGGCGCGGAGGGCCCGGAGCTGCGCGAGCCGGACCTGCCGAGAACGGCGAAGACCCGGCAGCGCGCGCTGCGCACCGGCTGGACGACGGGCACCTGCGCGTCGGCGGCGGCGCGGGCCGCCGCGCTGCACCTGACGACGGGCGAGCCGCAGCGGTGGGTGGAGGTGGCGCTGCCGTCGGGGCGGCGGGTGACGTTCGCCGTGGAGCGCGCCGCGCTGCTGCGGCCGGGCCGCACCGAGGCGGTCGTCGTCAAGGACGCGGGTGACGACCCGGACGTGACCCACGGTTCGTCCCTGACGGCGACGGTGAGTTGGCGGGAGCGGCCCGGGCTGGCGCTGCACGGCGGGGTCGGCGTGGGCGTGGTGACCCGGCCGGGCCTGGGACTTGAGGTGGGCGGCCCGGCGATCAACCCGGTGCCGCGCCGGATGATCGACCAGGCGGTGCGGGAGGTGATCGACGTCGCGGCGCGCGGCGTCGACGTGACGATCAGCGTCCCGGACGGGGAGGTGCGGGCGCGGAAGACGACGAACGCGCGGCTGGGCATCATCGGCGGGATCTCGATCCTGGGCACCACGGGCATCGTGCGGCCGTTCTCCACGGCGTCGTGGCGGGCGAGCGTGGAGCAGGCGGTGTCGGTGGCGGCGGCGCAGGGTGTGCCCGCGATGGTGCTGTGCACGGGCGGCCGGACCGAGCGGGGCGCGATGCGGATGCTGCCGTGGCTGCCGGACGTGGCGTTCGTGGAGGTGGGCGACTTCACGGGCGCGGCGCTGCGGCGGGCCGTGGAGGGCGGGCTGCCCCGCGTGGTGTTCGTCGGGATGATCGGGAAGTTGACGAAGCTGGCGTCCGGCGTGCTGATGACGCACTACACGCGGTCGAAGGTGGACACCGGCGTGCTGGCCGAGGTCACCGAGGCGGTGGGCGGCCCGGCGGCGCTGACCGACGCGGTGGCGGCGGCGAACACGGCCCGGCACGCGTACGAACTCTGGGACGCGGCGGGCCTGTTGGCGACGGCGGGCGAGGAGCTGTGCCACCGGGTGGCGCGGGTGCTGGAACGTTTCACGGACGGCCGGCTGGCGACGGAGGCCGCGATGGTGGACTTCACCGGCGAGACGCTGATGGCCGCCGCGCCCGCCGACGGGCTGTTGCGGGAGGCACGGTGAGCGGCGGCGGCCGGGCGCCGATCACGGTCCTGGGCGTGGGCACGGTCGGCCCCGGCGCGGTCGTCCCCGACGCGACCCTGGTGGTCGGTGCCCGCCGCCACCTGGCGGCGGCGACCCTGCCGCCGCACGCGGAACGGATCGAACTCGGCCCGCTGGCCCCGGCACTGACGGCGATCGAACGCCACCTGGCCCGCTACGGCACGGCCGTCGCGGGGTCGGTCGTACGCACCCACGGCGACGCACCGGCCCCCGCGACGGGCAGCCACGGCGACACCGCGGCAGCCCCCCGCCCGGGCTCCGACGCCGGCGCCGCTCCGGCACCCGGTGGCTCCCCGGCCGGCGCGGGAACTGTGACGACCGGTGGCCGTGGGGCCGTTGCGTCCGCCGGGCGGGTCGTCGTGCTGGCGTCCGGGGATCCGGGGTTCTTCGGGATCGTCCGGGTACTCGCCGAGCGGTTCGGGGCGGAGGTGCTCGATGTGCGGCCTTCCGCCCCGGCCGTGGCCGTCGCCTTCGCGCGGGTCGGGCTGCCGTGGGACGACGCCGTCGTGGTCAGCGCCCACGGGCGCGATCCCCGGGTCGCCGTCAACGTCTGCCGGGCGCGGCCCAAGGTGGCCGTGCTGACCGGGCCGGGCGCCGGGCCGGGTGAGCTGGCGGCGGCGCTCGTGGCGGCCGGGACGCCGCGCACGCTCGTCGTGGCCACCGCCCTGGGCGACCCGGACGGCGGCGAGCGCGTCGTGCGGCTGTCGCCCGCCGAGGCCGCCGCGCGGGACTGGCCGGACGGCGGGCACGTCGTGCTGTGCCTGGACGAGGCGCGGACGCTGGCGCCCGCGCAGCGCGTGATCGGCGGGCCGGCGCCCGGCCCGGCCGGCTGGGCGCTGCCCGAGGCGGCGTTCGAGCACCGGGACTCCATGGTCACCAAGGCCGAGGTGCGGGCGCTCGCCCTCGCGCGGCTCGGGCCGCGCCTCGGTGACCTGGTGTGGGACGTCGGCGCCGGGTCCGGCTCGGTCGCCGTGGAGTGCGCCCGGCTGGGCGCGGCGGCCGTCGCCGTGGAACGGACCGCGGACGGCGTGGCCCGCTGCCTGGCCAACGCCGCCGCGCACGGCGTGGACATCCAGGCCGTGCACGGCACCGCCCCGGTCGCGCTGGCAGAACTGCCCGACCCCGACGCGGTGTTCGTCGGTGGCGGGGGCGCCGGCCTGGCGGCGGTCGTGACCGCCTGCGCCCGCCGCGCGCGCCGCACGGTCGTGGTCACGCTGGCCGCGCTGGACCGGGTCGGGGAGGCGCGGGAGGCGCTGGCGGCCGGGGGCCTGGTGCCCGACGGCGTGCTGCTCCAGTCCGCCCGGCTGGCCCCGCTGCCCGGCGGCGTGACGCGGCTGGCCGCCGTCAACCCCGTTTTCGTCCTGTGGGGTTCGCGCCCCGGCACGCAAGAAGCGCACCCAGCGCACGAAGAAGGAGCACTCTCGTGATCGGCCTCATCTCCGCCACCGCGGCCGGTGCCGCCGCCCGCGACCGGCTGGCCACCGTGTGGCCGGACCGTACCCGGGTCTACGACGGGCCGGTCGGGGACGCGGTGCGGCGCGCGTTCGCCGAGTGCGAGCAGCTCGTCTGCTTCCTGGCCACCGGCGCCACCGTGCGGCTGCTGGCGCCGCTGCTGACCGGCAAGTCGGCCGACCCGGGCGTCGTCTGCGTGGACGAGGCGGGCCGGCACGCGATCGCGCTGCTCGGCGGCCACGCGGGCGGCGCCAACGAGCTGGCCCGCGCGGTCGCCGAGGCGCTGCCCGGCTGTGCCCCCGTCGTCACCACGGCGACCGACGCGGCCGGGGTGCCGGGGCTCGACACGCTGGGCCTGCCGGTCGAGGGCGATGTCGCGGCCGTCTCGCGGGCGGTGCTCGACGGTGAACCGGTCACGCTGATGGCCGACGCCACCTGGCCGTTGCCCGCGCTGCCGCCCAACGTCGGGCCGGAGGCGGGCCGTTCGTGGACGATCGCGATCACCGACCGGCTCGTCCCGCTCGACGGCGCCACCGCCGTGCTGCGCCCGCCCTCCCTCGTCGTCGGCGTCGGCGCCAGCCGCGGCGTCGCGGCGGACGAAGTGCTGGGCCTGGTGCGGGAGACGCTGGCGGCGGCCGGGCTGTCCGGGCGCAGCGTCACGGCGTTGGCGACCGTGACGGCCAAGGCCGGCGAGCCCGGGCTGAACGAGGCGGCCGAACGGCTCGGCGTCACCCTGCGCACGTACCCGGCCGAGGAGTTGGCCGCCGTGCCCGTGCCCAACCCGTCCGGCGCCCCGCTCGCCGCCGTCGGCACCCCGTCCGTCGCGGAGGCCGCGGCGCTCCTCGGGGCCGGGCCGGGCGGCGGACTCGTCGCCGAGAAGCGGAAGTCGGCCATGGCGACCTGCGCGGTCGCCCGGCGCCGCCCGCGCGGCCGGCTCGCCGTGGTCGGCCTGGGTCCCGGCGCCCGCGACCTGCTGACGCCGCGCGCGGCGGACGAGCTGCGGCGGGCGTCCGTGGTGGTCGGGCTCGACCAGTATCTGGACCGCGTCCGTGACCTGCTGCGACCCGGCGCCCGGGTGCTCGCCTCCGGCCTGGGCGCCGAGGAGGAACGGGCCCGCACCGCCGTCGCCGAGGCCAGGGCCGGGCACGCGGTCGCGCTGGTCGGCAGCGGCGACGCAGGCGTGTACGCGATGGCGTCGCCCGCGCTGGCCGACGCGTCGGACGACATCGACGTGGTCGGCGTGCCGGGCGTGACGGCGGCGCTGGCCGCGGCGGCGGTGCTCGGCGCCCCGCTGGGCCACGACCACGTCGCGATCAGCCTCTCCGACCTGCACACGCCGTGGGAGGTGATCGAACGCCGGGTGCGGGCCGCCGCGTCGGCCGACCTGGTCGTGACGTTCTACAACCCCCGCAGCAGGGGCCGGGACTGGCAGCTGCCGAAGGCGCTGGAGCTGCTGGCCGGGCACCGTTCGCCGGACACGCCGGTCGGCGTGGTGCGCAACGCGTCCCGGCCCGACGAGTCGTGGGCGCTGACCACGCTGGCCGCGCTCGACCCGGCGACCGTCGACATGATGACCGTGGTGCTCGTCGGCAACTCCGCGACCCGCGCGGTCGCCGGGCGCATGGTCACCCCGCGCGGCTACCGGTGGCAGTCGTGACGGCCGCCGCGCCCGTACGGGTCACGGACCGCTGCGCGGGCTGCGGCGCCTGCCTGCTCACCTGCCCGGTCCACGCCATCCGCCCGCTCGGCGGCACGCTGCTGGTCCGCGCCGACCTGTGCACGGGCTGCGCCGAGTGCGTCGAGATCTGTCCCGTCGACGCCATCGACCTGCTCGCCCCCCATCTCACCGAAGCCACCCCGTCCGCCCAGGAGGCGCCGTGACGCGTGTCGTTCACCCCATCGAGGAGGAGTCGTACCGCATCCTGCGCTCCCGCGTGGACACCTCCGGGCTGCCGCCGCTGACCCGGGCGGTGGTGGAGCGCGTGATCCACGCCAGCGCCGACCCCGGCTACCTGACCGATCTCGTCACCGACGAGGCCGCGCTGCGCGGCGCCCACGACGCCCTGCACCACGCCGCGGCGCCGGTCGTCACGGACGTGGAGATGGTCGCCGCCGGGATCACCCGGCGGGCCACCGTCTGCCGCCTGGCGGACGCCAAGGCCGGGCCGGGGCTGACCCGTTCCGCGCACGCCGTGCGGCTGGCCCTCGCGGAGGTCGGCCCCGGCGCGGTGTGGGTGATCGGCTGCGCGCCCACCGCGCTGTTCAAGCTGATCGCCCTGGACGCGGCGCCGGCGCTGGTGATCGGGCTGCCGGTCGGCTTCGTCGGCGCGGCGGAGAGCAAGCAGGCACTGCGCGACAGCGGCCTGCCGGCGGTCAGCAACGTCTCCGAGAAGGGCGGTTCGGCCGTGGCCGCCGCCGCCCTCAACGCCCTGCTCTACACACCCTCACCCGCACGTCCCGAGGAGTTCCAGTGAATCCGTCAGCACCGTCCGCGCCCGCCCTGCTCGTCGTGGGCCACGGCACCCGGGACGACGAGGGCGCCGAGGCGTTCCGCTCGTTCGTCCGCGACCTCGCGGACCGGCACCTGCCCGAGGTCCCGGTGGCGGGCGGGTTCATCGAGCTGTCGCCGCCGCCGCTGACCGAGGCCGTGGCCGGGCTGGTGGCGCGGGGCGTGCGGCGCTTCGCGGCCGTTCCGCTGATGCTCGTGGCGGCCGGGCACGCCAAGGGCGACATCCCCGCCGCGCTGGCCCGCGAGAAACTGCGGCAGCCGGGCGTGTCGTTCGCCTACGGCCGCCCGCTGGGCCCGCACCCGTCCCTGCTGGGCGTGCTGGAGCGGCGCGTGGACGAGGCGCTGGGCGGCGACTGGGACCGGGCGGACACGACCGTGCTGCTGGTCGGGCGCGGCTCGACCGATCCGGACGCCAACGCGGAGGTGTTCAAGGCGGCCCGGCTGCTGTGGGAGGGGCGCGGCTACGCGGGCGTGGAGACCGCGTTCGTCTCGCTGGCCGCCCCGGACGTCGCCGCCGGGCTGGAGCGCTGCCGGGCGCTGGGCGCCCGCCGCGTCGTGGTGCTGCCGTACTTCCTGTTCACCGGCGTGCTGCCGGAGCGGGTGCGGGACCAGGCGCGGGCGTGGGCGGCGGACCGGCCGGACACGCCGGTGCGGTGCGCCGACGTCATCGGCCCCACGGACGAGCTGGCCGGGCTGGTGCTGGCCCGGTACCGGGAGGCCCTGGACGGCGACATCCGCATGAACTGCGACGCCTGCGTCTACCGCGTCACGCTGCCCGGCTTCGAGGACAAGGTCGGCATGCCGCAGCAGCCGCACCACCACCCGGACGACGACGGTCACCACCACGGCCACGGCCACGGCCACGGACCTGGGCACGGCCACGGGCACCACCATGAGCACGGCCATGTCCACGCCCACTGAGCCCGGCGGCCCGGCCCGGCCCGTGGACCTCGGCCACCACGGTGACGCCGAACTGCGCGACACGGGCGGCGCGAAGCTGGTGGACCTCGCGGTCAACGTGCGCGCCGGGACTCCCCCGGCCTGGCTGCGGGACCGGATCGCCGCCTCCCTCGACTCCCTCGCCGTCTACCCGGACGGCCGGGCCGCCCGCCGCGCGGTGGCCCGGCGGCACGGGCTGCCGGAGGAGTGCGTGCTGCTGACGGCGGGCGCCGCCGAGGCGTTCGTGCTGCTCGCCAGGGCGCTGCCGGTCACCGGGCAACGGGTCGTGGTGCACCCGCAGTTCACCGAGCCGGAGGCCGCGCTGCGGGCCGCCGGGCACGAGGTCGGACGGGTGCTCCTGCGGGCGGAGGACGGCTTCCGGCTGGACCCGGACGACGTGCCGAACGACGCCGGGCTGGTGGTCGTGGGCAACCCGACCAACCCCACCTCCGTGCTCCACCCCGCCGCCGGCCTCGCCCAACTGGCCCGGCCGGGGCGTGCCCTGGTGGTGGACGAGGCGTTCATGGACGCGGTGCCGGGCGAACGGGAGTCGCTGGTCCCGGCCGTCCGGTCGCTGCCGGGCCTGATCGTGCTGCGCAGCCTCACCAAGACGTGGGGGCTGGCGGGCCTGCGGATCGGATACGTGCTGGCCGCCCCGGAGATGATCGAGGCGCTGGCCCAGGGGCAGCCGCTGTGGCCGGTGTCGGCGCCCGCGCTGGCGGCGGCCGAGGCGTGCTCGTCGGGACGGGCGCTGGCCGAGGCGGCGGAGGCCGCCCTGGAGACGGCCGGTGACCGCGGCCATCTGCTGGACCGGCTCGGGGCGTTCCCCTCCCTGCGGGTCGCCACGCCGTTCCCGGCCGGGCCGTTCGTCCTGGTGCACCACCCCGAGGGGGCGGCGCTGCGGCTGCGGCTGCGGGAACTGGGCTACGCGGTCCGGCGCGGCGACACGTTCCCCGGTCTCGGGCCCGGCTGGCTCCGCCTGGCGGTCCGCGACCGGGCGACGACCGACGCGTTCGTCGGGGCGCTCACCGAGGCGCTGGGCGCGGGCCTCGGGGAGGCGTAATTCCGGCGAAGAGCGGGAAAGCAGTCGGGGGGACCCGATGGTGCCGGGTCCCCCCTCAGTTGGTGTCGCTACGCCCGTCAGCCGGCGGCCGTGGTGCGCGCGGCACGGCGGCGGGCCAGGAACAGAGCCCCGGCGCCGACACCGAGCAGCGCCACGGCGCCACCCGCGAGCAGCGGCATGTTGGAGTCGCTACCGGTCTCGGCCAGGTCAGCGCCGCCGTCCTCGGCGCTGCTGCCACCGGCGACCGACTGGGTGTCGTCGCCGGAGGTGCCCTCGGAGTCCGCACCGGCGTCGTCGCCGCCGGTGCCCTCGGTGGCGGAGCCGCCGTCCGAGCCCTCGGAGCCGGAGCCCTCGGACTCCGAACCCTCGGTGGCGGTGCCGCCGGAGGCGGAGCCGCCCGCGCCGGCCGGCAGCGCGCACTCGGCCTCGGCCAGGGCGATCTCACCCGTCACGGTGGCGACGTTGAGGTTGCCCGGGTTGACCGCCACCGTCAGGGCAAGGGCGGTGGCCGCTGCCGTGGCGTCGGTGGTCTCGGTCTTGGACAGGTCCAGGGTGACCGTGCCCACGCCGTCGACCTCCACCTCGATGGAGCCGTCGACGGTCAGGTCGACCTCCTCGCCGAACACCACGGCCTCGACCCCGAAGTCGGCCTCGGCGACAGGCGCCTCCCCCGTGGCGCAGATCGCGTTGGCGGTCACCGCTTCGAGCTCGATGACCGAGTTCCCCGGAAGGCCGGGAACGTAGACCATCGCGTTGGCCAGCGTGACCTCGGCGCGGGACCCGTTCTCGTCCGACTCGGCGCTGGCGGCGGCGACGTCGGCCGTCAGCATCTCGAAGGAATCGCCGCCCTGAAGACCTTCCAGGGTGGCAGTGAGCAGGGTCTGGTTCTCGCTCTCCGGAGCGGTCACCTCGTTGAGCTTCGCTTCCAGCTCAACAGCGGCCCCGCCGTTCAGCAGCGAGACGTCCAGGTTGCTGCGCAGCACCGCGGCGCTCGCCGTGCCCTGTTCGTCCTGGCCGCCCTCGGCCGCGAAGGCCGGGGTGACGGACCCCAGCAGCGCGGCGGTGGTGGCGACCAGCACCGCCGACCGGCGTGAACCGAGTCGGCGGTAGGCAGAGTTGTACACGTGTGGTACCCCTTGATGTGGCTTGGCGTCGCCGGAGAACCGGACAGGGGAATCCGGGACCGGCGAACTGGGACGCCCGCCATCATCGAGGTTTGGAAGCTCAAACATCAGCACGATCGCGTAACTTCACACAATCGAGTGAGTTTTAATCACATCATTGACAATATTCAGGCGAATCGCCTACGGCAACCTGTGTCCCCTGAGCACCACTTGGCTCGGCTCCGCCAGAATGCGCACGTCCTGTCTCGGGTCGGCCGGGTACACGACGAGATCCGCGGGGGAGCCCTCGGTCAGCCCCGGCCGGCCCAGCCAGGCGCGCGCCCGCCAGGTCGCCGCGCCGAGCGCGTCCTCGGCCGGGATGCCCGCCGCGACCAGCTCCGCGACCTCCTGGGCGATCAGCCCGTGCGGAAGTGAACCGCCCGCGTCGGTTCCGGTGAAGATGGCGATCCCCGCGTCGTGGGCGGCCCGCACCGTGTCGTAGCGGCGCTCGTGCAGCCGCCGCATGTGGTCGGCCCAGCGGGGGAACCTGGCCTCGCCGCCCGCCGCGAGCCGGGGAAAGGTCGCGATGTTCACCAGGGTGGGCACGATGGCCACGCCGTGCTCCGCGAAGAGCGGGATGGTGTCCTCGGTGAGCCCGGTGGCGTGCTCGACGCAGTCGATCCCGGCCTCGACCAGATCGCGCAGCGAGTCCTCCGCGAAGCAGTGCGCGGTGACGCGGGCGCCCTCCTCGTGGGCGGCGGCGATCGCCGCGCGGGCGGCCCCGGCGGGCCAGCACGGCGACAGATCGCCGCGCTCGCGGTCGATCCAGTCCCCGACGATCTTGACCCAGCCGTCGCCGCGCCTGGCCTCGCGCCGCACGGTGGCGGCCAGCTCCTCCGGCTCGACCTCGTGCGCGAAGTTGCGGACGTAACGCCGGGTGCGCGCGATGTGACGTCCCGCCCTGATGACGCGCGGCAGGTCCTCACGGTCGTCGATCCAGCGGGTGTCGGCCGGTGAGCCGGCGTCCCGGATGAGCAGCGTCCCGGCGTCGCGGTCGGCCAGCGCCTGCTTCTCGGTGGTGGCCTCGTCCACCGCGCCGTGCGCGTCGAGGCCGACGTGGCAGTGGGCGTCCACGAGGCCCGGCAGCACCCAGCCGTCGATCGTGGTGACGTCCCGGGCGGCGGCGGGCCGCTCGTAGCTGATCCGGCCGCCTATCACCCACAGTTCGTCCCGCACGTCGTCGCCGGGGCCGACGAGCACGCGTCCCTTGATCCGCAGTACCGACACGCGCCCCATGGTCACACGGGCGAGGGCCGCCGGGCCCCGTCGCGCCGGGGAAGAGGAACGTTTCTTCACGACCACCACCGTTCCCTCACGCGAAGACGGCGCCACTCGGGTGCTTCCCTGCTCGGCTCCCGCCGGGATGCGGCCCGCCCGGTCACGCGATGTGCTGGGCACGGACCGGAGCGTGTCCGCCCTCCGCCGCGGGCGGAGATCCGGAGCGCCATCCCCTCACCCGGCCGGTAAGGAGCACCATCGTGAAACCGCTCGTGACGCCGCCGCCCGAAGCGGCGGCCTTCTTCCCCGACAGATCCCGACGAAGATGGCGCCGCCACCCCCGGCGGCCCGCGGCCCGGCGGCGCGGCGCGCGCCTGGCCGCGCTCGCCGCCGGAGCGCTGGCGGCCGGTGTGATGACCGCGGCCCCCGCCGAGGCGCTCGGCACGGTGTGCACGGTCAACGGGGAGGCGCAGGCGGCCTCCGAGGAGAACGACCACACGATCAGCGGGATCCCCGGGGTGGACAACACCATCGTGTGCAACTGCTCGCTGGCCGCCGGTGACACCGTCGTCACCCCGGTCGGCGGGACCACCACCCTGACCATCGTGGGCCCGGTGGCGGGCACCATCACCTCCCAGGGCGCCAGTGACACCATCGAGGTGGCCCCGCTCATCGGGGAGGGCGTCGCGCCCGGCGGGGTCATCAACCTGATGGGCGAGGCGTCCGACCTGACCGTCACCGCGGGCGACCCCGAGGCCCCCGGCCAGCCCGGCCCGGTCGGCAACGCGGGGACCATCAGCGTCCAGGAGGGCACGGCCGACATCACCGTGCTCGGCGGCCACGGCGACACCGCGGACGGCGGCGCGGGCAACACCGGCAGCATCACCGGCGGCGCCGCCGACGCCGACATCGACGTGGAGGGCGGGGACAGTTACGGGGACGACCCCTCGGACTCCGGCGGCGTGGGCAACTCCGGGTCGATCACGGGCGGCAACGCCGGATCCATCGCGGTGGACGGCGGCGACGGCGAGGGCCAGGCGGCGGGGGGCGCGGGCAACACCGGCACCGTCACCGCGGGTCCCGGCCCCGGCGTGGGCGCGACCGAGATCACCGTGACCGGCGGCGACGGGCCGGGCGGCGGCAGCGCCGGGAACGAGGGCACCATCACCGCCACCAGCGACGCGCCGACTACCATCACCGTGGACGGCGGCGACGCGCTCGGCGCGGACGCCCCCACGCCTCCCCCGGCCAACTCCGGCCTGATCGAGGGCGGTCCCGGGGACACCACGATCCTGGTGACCGGCGGGGACAGCGCCGGGGACACCGGGGGCGACGGCAACGGCTCCGGCGGCGAGATCACCGGCGGCGAGGGCCAGAACACCATCGAGATCACCGGCGGGGACGGCACCGTCACGGGCGGGACGGCCAACGCCGCCGACGCGACCGTGACCGGCGGCCCGCTGGACGACGCCATCACGCTGGTGGCCGGCCTGCCGGTGGTGGACAACGCGAGCAACGAGGGCACGGTCGACGGCGGCGGAGGCGTCAACTCGTGCGTCTTCACGCCGACGGCGTCGCTGGGGACGGTGATCAACTGCGGGATCACCTGCCCGCCCGTCGATCCGGCCGGCGCGGAGGGCGGGACGCCCGACGGCGCCTGACGGGCGGACGCGACCGGGGCGGGGGGGGGGGGGGGGGGGGGGGG